>JBHENZ010000308.1:0-3193 GCA_046261815.1 Pyrinomonadaceae bacterium
TACCAAGCTGTGCCAAAACGAAGATGCGGAGACGTGCGAAATTTCGCCGTCGATTTGCGCGCCTTTTTCGAGCCCCTGATCGATTGCTGAAATAACCTGTTTCAACGCGATCTCGACATCGATCTCGGCACCGCCGTCGACGGTACTATGAAGCTGCCACTTGTTTCTGACCATCGTTTCGGGCAGTACGTTCGCCTCGGAATCGTAAAGCTCCGCGCGAACGCTGGAGGTGCCGATGTCTAGAGCGAGGATTAATGATTTGTTCAAGTTTAGAAGAAAAGGTTTCGGAAAAACTCAAAACCGTAAGCTGAAAACTGAATATTTAAGACTTGGCAGATCTAATTTTGCGGGTCGGTTTTTACACCCAGTACTTTTTTGAACCACCATCGCAGGCCGACAAAGAGGAAGCGATAGTCCTTAAAAAACTCCGGCGGCTTGCCCTCGAAATAATGGCCGATGAATTGGAGTATCCAGCCGATCACGAAAAGGGCGAAGGCGATTCGCCACAGGTCGGTGACAAAAAACGAGAGCGGCACGAGAAGCAGCGAGGCGGCGATCATCGGGATGCCGATACTGTGCGTAAGACGGTTTATCGGGTGCTCGTGGCTAAGGGAATATTCTTCGATCCAATCGTCCCAAGACTTTCCGCCCATCATAAGCTTCTTGCTCCTATCCGTTTTTTGCGAAGATTTTACATCAATGCGGTCCGCGACGAAAGATCTCAACCCGCAAGTAGTCGCCGATATCTCGCATTTCCCGCAATTCGAATTCATCGAGAAAGTCCGCGGGCATGAACACGTCGGCATCTTCGATCCGCATCGGAATGCGCGTGACGATCCATTCATCGATTTCATTCGTGAAGCTTTCGTAGGTTTTCGCGCCGCCTATCACGAACACATCGCCCTTGAGAAACTTTGCGAGGGCGCGGATTTCATCGACGCCGCGCATACTCAAGACGTTTGGCCCATTTTCGATCTCGGCCGAGCGGCTGAGGACGAGGTTGAGGCGGTTCGGCAAGGGCTTTCCGATTGATTTCCAAGTGGCCGAGCCCATCACGAGAGCGTGGCCAGTCGTCGTTTGCCTAAAGTGTTTGAGATCGGCCGGATAGTGCCACGGCAGTTTTCCGTTTTTGCCGATGGCGTAGTTTTCGGAGATTGCGACGATGCCTATGATAGACATAGTAAACTTTATGAATATCCACTTCTCACAATTCCCCGCCAAATATTTTTCTTCAGTGGGATAATTAGAAGTGAATAGTTTTACCCTTGTAAACTGTAATCTTTGAACCTTTAGCGAGCAAAACGGAGAACGGCTTTAGAGGACTTAAAAAAGCGAACTCGCGTCCGTAAGTTTGTTCGAACTCCACGGCAATGCAGGAATTGTGCGCTTCAAAAAGTTCCCATTTCGGGTGCGCGACCTTGTATTCGTCGGTGCGGCCGGACCCGCGATTCTTTAGCCCCACTAATGCTCAATTATAAATTCACCATGGGAATTTTCTTCGGGGCCGCCGAGGCTATTTCCAATCTCGACGCTTAACGAATTTGAATTCGCATTGTTCGACCAAGTGTATTTTACATTTCGGCCATCGCGCACATTACCCATTCGCCAGGCCTCATACGGCTTGCCATAGAATATGCGAGCGACCGCCGAGATCGCAAAACGCGGCACGATTTCTTTTATAAAAACAACGCCGTGACGCGTCTCTCCGTTATTCTCCCGCTTTACATAAAATCGAAGATTAACTTCCTGGAAATTTGTGTGCATTGGGACCGAGAATCTGAGGACGCGTGTGTCAAGAAACATAAAACCGACGAAGCTGACGAAGCAGCGGCCTTCTTGAAGATCGAGCAATGTTCCGGCTGGCACCCGTGAGGCAAGCAGAGACGGATCGATCTCGTAATTTTACCATTATCAAATCTTCCCAGCGAGCTGTTAGAAATTTGCGCATTTTCGAGGCTGATGGCTGCGATCTTTCATGAAGTGATTATCATTGCAGTCCAGACACACTCTCTAACGGTCGTGTTTCTGCCTGTAGTTTACAAAATCAAACGCGTATTGCCGCTGCGAACGGTGATCCTTTGCCGGTCGAAATACTCAAGGAGCGGAATAGCGAACTTGCGCGACACGCTGGCGAGATTTTTAAAGTCCGCCACGTCGATTTTTCGGTCGTTGCTCGTTTCAGCAAACTGTCTCAGTTTCACTATCAAATTTTCGATCGCCACCGATGAGAAACAAAACTCTTCGTTGATTTGTACAACGTCGCCCGATTTCAGAAGAAGCTGAAAAATACTACGGCCCATTTCCGCATCGACTTTGGCGGAGTGCGCAGCTCGCGAGATTGCCTCGGATGTTTTTGGCACCTCGAGAGATTCGGCGGCGTATATAGCACGTAACGCGTCGAGCATTTTTTGCTCGCTCGATCCCAACATTGTTCTGTGCGACGAAAGTTTTACCGTGTCGCCTTGCGCGCTTAAAACACCCGACGAAATAAGCGACGAGATCATCTTTTTTTGAATTTCCGGCGGTCTAAAGTTTAGAGCCGTTTCACGCAAGGTTTGGATCGAGAGGCCCGGTCGCAGCGGCTCGGAAGCGTGGAACGCCCTGACGGCGGTAAGGACTTTTTGCTGCAGTTCGTCGTACCGAGCGGCCGCGATCAAAATCCCGTCGGCATCGATTACAGTTTTGTCTGCCGTCAACATTGTGACTAGCCGATCAAGTCCCGCGTTTGTCCATCCGGTGATCGATCGGATGTCGCGTCGGCTAATTCCTTTTTCGGCGTCGTCCTCAACAAAAAGGCGGAGCAGCTGGGTTCTGTCTTCTTTCGCGTCCGCCAGCGTTTGCAGAAATTCGGCGTGATCGACCGAGTTCTTTTTTCGAGCCTTGAGACGAGCGAATCGCAAAATCGAGCCGCCGGCAATTGTCGTCTGCGGCGAATAGCTTCGAAGTATAAATCGCTCGCCCAATATAGCGGCGACGGGCGACTCGAGCCGCAGCTGTGCAAAGCCTTGCTGGCCTTTCTCGATCTCGGTCGAGCAGCCGATGATAGCAACGCGGGCGAGAACTTCCGCCGTACCAATATGCAGCCGCACACGCTGCCGCGAATGCAGCGGCCGGGCCGCATCAGGCAGCACTTCGACGGCGCAATCGAAAACCTGCCACGGCTTAAGCACGCCGGGCTCGGCGAGCATCATCC
>JBHENZ010000309.1:0-7690 GCA_046261815.1 Pyrinomonadaceae bacterium
GTTATTACCACACGTCGGGGCCGCGAAAATTGGCTAAACATAATTGATATTTGTCGAGCATAACACTCGCCAATCAGTGCTTACGAATAAGTTTCACGAATCGGCACACCCGATTTGCCCTGTTCCGACAAACTTAATGCGACTTCCGAAGTCTAGGATTTGATTTCACCGACCGAGATTCCACCGAGGCGAACGATGTTTTTCCGAATCGATCGAGTACCTCGGAAATGGATGAATTGGGGGGCTTGGAGAAGAATCGAACAGCTTGAGAATAGTGCCGGAAGGGACTATTCGGCCTCGATGTAGTTACAAATAAAAAACTTACGGCGACCAGCCAAGCTCCTGACAAAGGGGAATGCTACTTGCATACTCCCATTGCATCAAGAAAGGAGTAGTCCCGAATTGATACGGAATTCGTGTTACACTATCAAAGAAATTTAAAGGGAGGACAACTATGCTTTGGACAATCATAATTCTTCTTGTCGTGCTCTGGGCGCTCGGCTTCGGGTTCGCAGGTGCGGCGGTCGGTAATCTGATTCACATTCTTCTTGTGATCGCGGTTGTAGTTCTTGTTATCCAGTTGCTGAGCGGCCGAAGAGCTGTCTAACGCTCCGGCAATTGATTTCTAAAAAATGGCCTCGGCCGCCCTCACCGGCCGCTGGCGTTTTTTTTATTTTGGCCAGGCGTTTTCTTTTTAGCGGTCGACGATTCGAAAAAATAACTTCCTTTTAACACTGCCTTCCTGATTTCCTCGACAATCTTTGTTTTATCTTTTGTTCGGGCAAACCGTTGGACCTGTCGCTTTTCTTCTGAAGTACCCGTTTCAGAAGTTCGCTCCCATTCAATCAGCTTTCCGCTCCAGGCAACTATCTCAACCAATAGCGGTATCAGTTCGAGGCCTTTTTTGGTTAGAGAATATATGTCCTTACGCCGATCGACAGTTTCGGGTGTTTTTTCCAGAATGCCCGCCTTTACCATTTGGGCGAGCCGAGAGGCCAATATGTTCGTTGCGATTTTCTCGTCCGAATTCATAAAATCGCCATACGTGTTTTTGCCCCAGAAAACGATGTCGCGCACGATAAGCAGCGACCACTTGTCGCCGAAAGTTTCAAGGCCGAAGTTCACCGGGCAATTCGAACGAAGTTTTGTTGGCTTTTGGGCCATTGTCTATTAAAGTAACATAATTGCAAAATGCAAGCAAGATCACTTGTATAATGCAAGTCACGTATGTATAGTATCGACAGATTGAGATTTTTTAGACAAAATTGGCAAAAGTCAGTTGCGGAGGAACTTATGCAAACGTCGACAACAAGACCGGCAGAAATAAAGGTTGCGGATACGTCCGACGAGGCAGGCGTGATCGGGGTCCTGACTCTCGCGTTTGGCTCGGATCCGATGGCCCGCTGGTCGCAGCCCGATCCGGCTAAATATTTGACAAATTTTCCTCTTATTGCAAAGGCATTCGGCGGCGGAGCTTTCACGAAGGGCACGGCTTATTTTGGAAAAGAATATTCAGGTGCGGCATTGTGGCTTCCGCCCGGGGTTGAGCCGGATGTGGAAACGATGATCGGCCTTGTCGAAGACACGGCCTCCAAGGAAATCAAAGCCGATCGAAACGGCGTCTTCGAGCTAATGGAAAAATATCATCCTAAGGAGTCGCATTGGTATTTGCCGATGATCGGCGTCGATCCCTCGCATCAGGGCAATGGCGTCGGCTCTGCGCTGATGGTGGAGGCTCTTAAGCGGGTAGATGACGACAAATCCATCGCCTACCTCGAATCGTCGAACCCGCGAAACATCTCGCTCTATAAGCGGCACGGGTTCGAAGTGATCGGCGAGATACAGGTCGGCACGTCTCCCGTTATGCGTCCAATGCTGCGGAAGGCGCAATAGATTTAAGGATCCCTAAACGTGCAAAGGAGAAAAAAAATATGCCAACACTAAGTCCGTATCTGAATTTCCACGGCAACGCCGAAGATGCGTTCAATTTTTACAAATCCGTTTTCGGAGGTGAGTTTATGGGCGGAATTATGCGATTCGGCGATATGCCCGATAGCGAGAATCTGTCCGAAGAAGATAAAAACAAGGTAATGCACGTCGGGCTACCGCTTGGCGACAGCTGGCTGATGGCGTCGGACCTGCCTGAATCGATGGGCAAGAAATTCACCGCCGGCAACAGCGTACAGGTAATGATCTCGCCTGACAGCCGCGAAGAGGCCGACCGGCTTTTCAAAGCTCTCTCAGAAAGCGGCAAAGTCGAAATGCCGATGGCGGATCAGTTCTGGGGAGCTTACTACGGGGAGTTTGCTGATAAGTTTGGCGTCAACTGGATGATTCATTACAACAACAATCCGCAGAAATAATGGAAGTTTCAAGGCCGTTGATCTAAAGCCGTGATCGTGCGACAGACGGACGCGTCGGTCGAAATCAAACTACAAAAAAGGAGAAAACCACATGTCAGAACAAAACAAAAAAATCGTCGAGGAGATCAATGCAGCGTTTGCGGAAGGTAACGTTGAGAAGTTCCTCGAAAAATGTACTGAAAATGTGGAATGGACGATGGTTGGCGAGAAGCATGTCATTGGCAAATCTGCGATTCGCGAATGGATGGCGTCGATGGAAGGCATGGAGCCGCCGAAGTTTTCGGTCGACAGGATAATTGCCGAGGGCGATTCGGTCGTGTGCTACGGAGATATGACGATGAAAGATAAGGACGGGAAAGATGCCGCCTATGGCTTTTGCGACATCTACCGCTTCAGCGGCGACAAGATCGCCGAGCTTACATCTTACGTCGTCAAAACTCAGACGGAGACGCAAGACGAGCGTAGAGCCGCTGCGTAAAAATAAACGGTGAATAAACGGTTGTAGAAAATGCGGAGGCGCGCGCGCGTTAGCAAGGCGAAAAACTCAGCGTTGGGAGTTTCGCTGCCAAGGCATCGGCCTGGGGCACGCTCGAACTCGTTTGTACGACGATCCTTTTTACTTTACTTGATTCCGCAAACAGCTGTAATCGGAGCGATTTTGCTAACGGCTTACCTGGGCGGTGCCACCGCCACGCATGTTCGCGTCGGTGATCCGATTTTATTCCGGTGATTTTAGGGATTCTGATTTGGCTTGGACTTGGCTGCGAGTGCGGCGTCTAAAAACGCTCACGCCTCTTAGAAAGTGACTATTTAAAAAGAAAGGCGTCCGGGGAAATGTAAGAGCTCCCGGACGCCTCGTCGCACGGACCGACAAAAGCCTTTGAACTACTGCGAAAAATTGAGAATCGTACTCAATATCGTTCCCAAAATGTTGTAGTTATTTCCCGAGCGATAGCCATAGCGTAACGAACGGTTGTAACCGTCCTCATAACCACGCTGGAAGCCTTGCTGGAAATAGTACTGATACTGATTACGGTCTACATACGATTGATAACCGTACAAACCGTTGTTGTAATAGTTGTCATGGGTGTAATATCCCGCGCCGCGGCCGTACCTGCTGGCCTGCTGGCCCTGTCGATAGCCGTACTGGTAACCCTGGTTAACGGCCTGTCTTAAGAGCTCCGCTCCGCGGTAATCCGTTTGGTAGTATCCGCCATTTCGATAAACGCGATATACCTGACCTTGTCCGTAAACTCGGCGGTTGTTGTAATAACCGTGATTGTTGCGATAACCGTTATTCGAACGCTGATACTCGCGAAGCTCCTGATTAGCTCGTCGCTGTGCCTGACGATAATCGCGGCAATCGCTTCGCCGGCCCGTCCTCATACAGTCGTAATACTCTTCCTGAGCCTGGCGTTGTGCGCGCTGCCATTCACGATATTCTTCCCTCCGATTCTGTCCTGAAACGGAGCCAACGCTTACAAGCGTAACAAATCCAAGTGCTGCTGCTGCCAAAGTATTTTTCAAGTTAAAATTAAAAAATCTCATTTTCATTTCCCCCTTAAACAGACCGACCCAGCGGCTACTAAGTTTGGAGAGAGCGCGCCGGATCCTATGTTTCTATTGGTGATTCGATTTCATCCACAATCACCTTGCCCTCGATAATTGCAATGGGCGTGCCATATCGTTAAGTATTGTTAAAAGTACACTTAGATTTGCTACGAGCTTCGCCATGGCCTATTCGGTGCACTATCTGGGGCGGATTTGTGGGTAAACCATAGCTTTTGGCAAACAGGCAAGAAGCTTGCACGAATGCGCAAGCGGCAGACAACGATGAGAAGTGCAAAATCGAACTGGTCAAATTGTTAAAACATCACGCCGCTTAGCGAGATCGCCTAACCACGAGGCTTTTCGATGACAAGCTTTCGTCGTGCTTCTACGATCAGTCCGGGTCGTTTCGATGTGACGATGATGTTTCGCTCGCGCATGCCCGTATCGCGGTTTTCGCTTACCGGAATCTTGGGCGTGTAGGTCACGACGTAGCTTGAATCGATCAGTTTCGCAATAAGGGCCGTTTTTTCCACCATCTCGTCGGTCGATTCTGGAAGTATAAATTCGCCGTTTGTATTCTCGGCGAGCGTCGAGAGCTGCTGCTGGCTAATTTCCAGATCCGCCTTTCGGTTTCGCAGTGTTTTGAGGTGCTTGCGGTCGAGAAAGATTGCTTTCATCTTCGGCGTCGTCGCGACATCGCGGGCACCGGGCGGCAGAGTCGCGGCAATCTCGTCCGGCATCGCCTTCGGCGGCGGCGAATTTGTGATTGCCTTAGTTCGCGGCGTGATATCGGTGATTTCAAGGCCGGTGTAGCTCAGCACGTGCACGCTGATATCCGTCGCTAAAAGATCTCGCAGCGCCTCGTGTTTCGTTGCCGCAGGGGCCGAGCTGTCCGTGCCGTCGGTTATCAAAACCAGATGCTTGTTATCGAGCCCGCTTTTCATCAAAAATTCGCGTGAAAGACGCAAGGCATCGACGAACATCGAGCGGCGGCCGAATTTCGTCCGGCCGATCGCGGCCATCGCGTTCTGTTTGTCAACCGTCCATTCGCTGACGACCTCGGCTCGATCGTTATATTGCAGAATCGCCACCGAATCTTCCGGTCTTAGTGCGCCGACCACGCCACGCGCGGTTTTCCTTGTTTGATCCAGGCTTTTCACCTGTCGCAACTCGCCGCCCGTGTCCATTACGATCAGCACGTTGGCCGGAACACGCCGTACGCTCGTCGGCTGGTGCAGAATGTTGTTTTCCGCGATCACCAGATCGTTAGCCGTAACACCGGAGAAATGTCTGCCTTCTTCATCGAAAGCAAGCACATTGAGCTTGATTTCTTCGGTTATGACGCGAACGCTTTCGTCATCGGGCGTAGGTGTGGGCGTGGGTGCAGTGCGACGACTCTGACCGGTTGTCGACAGTGGGAACAGACAGCAAAAAACGAAAACAAGAATCGATAGTCTTTTTCGCAGCAAAACGGACAACATATTAACTAAGATGCACGCCGAACAAAGGCGTTTGCTTTTTGGGTTGATGGTTCATGCTTCAGCCTGTCGCACACGACGGCGGAGGTGAACAAGCCCAAGCTTAAACCCTGAACATCATTCGAGCCGCGGATTTTCCTTCACAAAATCCAACAGCCTTCCGACATAGTCTGGAAAATTCGGGCAACTAATATTGTGCGGTGCCAGCAGACCGTCGGCGACGGAAGTGTCGTACCGCTGCTCGATAAAAAAGTACGGCACTGCAGAATGCGGCAGGCCCGTGACGCGCGGCGAGATTTTCGACATCAATGAACGCTGAACAATCGACGGCGGTGGTGTAATTGCCGAGGATTTTCCGATCATTTCCTTTACGATTGCGTCAAAAAGCTGGGACGTTGTTAGCGGCCGCGGATCCGCCAGGGCAAGCGTTTTTCCCACGGCCGCCTCGTCGCCTGCCAGGGCCGCGATGCTTTCGACCACAAAATCTACCGGCACGAGATTCAATCGGACATTGCGATTGCCGACATTGAACATTCGCAAGAGCTTCGGCGCTTTTCGCAAATAGTGAACCAGATAATAGATGCCGTCATACTTGGCCGTTTCGCCTGTTTCGGAATCACCGACAACAACTGACGGACGATAGATCGTCACCGGCAATGTAGGCTTGAGCTCCTCAACTTCCCGTTCGGCCAGATATTTTGATTCCTCGTAAAAGTTGCGAAATCCGGCATTGTGTTCAAGCTCGGTTTCAAGTATCAGCCCGTTGCGTTTTCCCGCGACGTAACACGTCGAAACGTAATTGTACCGTCGAAGATGTGGAAGGGTCTGGCAGAATTTGTTGGCGTTTATTGTTCCGTCGAGATTAACCTTGAAAGCAAGGTCTTTACCGACTTCCAAATCGTAGGCTGCGGCGAGGTGAAAAACATCGGTCGTCTCGTCACGCACGCTGGCAAAATCGTCATCGGCGATACCCAGATTTTCAAGAGTGATGTCGCCTTCGATCAACGCGAAATTTTCAAGCAGCGTGTTCGTTTTCTCAGCGATTTTTTCGACCGCGGCTGTGGCCCGCTTGACGAACTGCGGCTGGATGAGAAGAAAAAACTGTGTCTTGGTGCGTGCGAGCCGTTCGACGAGGCGTTCGGCGATGAATCCAGGAAAACCTGTTAGAAAAATCGTCTGCGCGAAGCTCATAAATTGTTTATATTTTTTCAGCGTCCTCTAAAAGAAAATTGTCCCGCGGCGGGCTCCGAATCGCTAAACTCAAACCCGCAACCTGGAACGTTACAGATCAAGCACCTACCGCAGGCGGTGCCGACTCGTTTTTCCACTTGCGGACAACCTGTGCTAGATTGCCTCTTGACTATTCTCCGCTATGACGAGTCAAAACGAAGAATCGTTAAAGAACGATGCCGCCAGCGAACTCGACGAAAATCGCTGGTCGGTCGTCTCGTTCAGTAAATGCGAGGCGTCAGGTCTCACTTACTCATCGGCGGTTAATAAACTTAAAGAGCTTGAAACGGTGAAGGTCAATGGACTTTGTATCGTTTCCGACGAGACGGCAGCACGCTTGAACGGTCGCGGAAAAGCTTAAAATTCCAGAACAACTTTCCCAAAGCTTTTATTCGATTCGAGATATTGATGAGCATCGCCGACGGCGTCGAATGGGAAAACGCGATCGACTGTGGGCCTCACTTCTCCCGCAGCGAGCAGCGGAACGACTTCCCGCTTAAAATCCCGCGTTATCTCGATTTTTTCTTCAAGAGATCGCGAACGCAAAACCGTACCGATGATCTTCGCCCGTTTGCGCAGCGCAAGGCCAAGATCGAATTCGGCCCGCGCACCGGCGGTGAGCCCGACAAGCATCAGGCGCCCTCGTGTAGCAAGACTTTCAAGATTCTGCGCAAAATAGTTTGCGCCGACAAGATCGAGAATTACATCGGCGCCTTCTCGGCGCGTCGCATCCCTGACCGCTTCGGCAAACGTTGGCGGGTCCTCGACCACTATCGCAACGTCGAGGCCGAATGCTTTGCATCGCTCGAGCTTCTCCAGTGTTCGTGAAGTGCCGATAGTTTTCGCACCTTTTGCTTTTGCAAGCTGCAACGCGGCGAGTCCCACGCCCGAACCGGCCGCGTGGATTAGAAGCGTCTCGCCATTCTTCAAGTCACCTTGGGTAAAAATTGCATCGTAGGCCGTGATGAACGCTTCGGGAACGGCGCCCGCATCGGTGAAGCTGAGATTTGCCGGAATCTCGGCAACTAGCTTTTCGGCTGTTAATAATTGTTCGGCTTGAGCCTCGCC
>JBHENZ010000310.1:0-5662 GCA_046261815.1 Pyrinomonadaceae bacterium
TTCTAACCGGCCTGATGGTCGCCATTCCCGCATTGTTCATGAACCTGACCGAGGTAACGGATCTGTCTGTGATCGGGACCTTGTTTGCTTTTACTATCGTCTGCGCAGGCGTGCTCGTAAAGGACAAGGAATTCGCCGGCCAGAAAAGGTTTGTTCCTTACATTAATTCACAGTTCATCATTCCCGCGCTGTTTGTTCTTATCGCCGCCGCTCTCATCTACTTTAACGGCGAGGCCGTCCGCAATTTCTTCACTGACATGACGCCGACCGAAGAAGGCGAAACGCCGTTCTGGACCTTCAGCCACAAAATTCCGTACATTGTCTTTATCGTGTTCGCCGTAATCATGGGCGTTCTCTGCCTCATGAAACGCCTGTCGCTAATCCCTGTGCTCGGCGTGATGTGCTGCACGTATCTGATGACGGAGCTGGGTATTACAAACTGGATTCGCTTTGGCATATGGCTCCTTGTCGGTATCGCGGTTTATTTTCTTTACGGATATTGGAACAGCAAACTTAACAACAGGGCTGAACCGAACACGTAAGCTATCTCAAATCTGCCTCCTGCCAAGGAGCGGAGGCCGAACTGCCCGTTTCTTGCAGGAGGGTGGCAGCCGCGCTTCGGCTGACGCGGCGGTCGACACCGGGCGGTTGGGAGGGGAGGCCGGAATGGTTGTCCAAAACTCCCATCGATTCTTCTTTCTTTCATTTTTCCATTGCATATTTTTTCCACCCAATTCATCATTAAATGCGTCTTAGCGATGCAGGGAATACGACCGTTTTTAACATTAGGAGAACACGCAATGAAACAATTGTTATTTTTCGCGGCTTTTTTTTGTATTATGGCGGGGGGTGCGCTCGGGCAGGATACAAAAGCGAATCTTCCGGGCGGGGTTGGCCCAAAGTCTGACTTTTCGGGCATTTGGACGCTCGATAAGTCGCAGTCGACCCTCGACGATGCTGCGCGAATCGAATCGATGACCTTGACGGTCGCCCAGACCGAAACGGACGTCAAAGTCGTTTCAGAAACCAAACGAACACCGCTGCCAGAGGGCTTTCAACGCGGTTCGGGCCGCCGAGGCGGTTTTGGCGGCGGCGACGGCACGCTTGTTTACGCTTTCGATAAGGAAACGACGACCGAGGTTGAGGGTCGAATGGGCAAGGTTCCGGTCAAATTAATGGCCAAGATGAGACTGGGCAGGCTTCAGCTGACCTCTTCGCGAACGGTCACCGGCCCGTCGGGCGAGATATCGATGACGACAAGCGAAAGATGGTTGCTTTCCGGCGACGGCAAAACGCTTACCGTCAACCGCGATACGGAAATGCCGCAGGGCAAAATGTCATCGACGCTGGTTTTTGTGAAAAAGTAGAAGGTAAGAGTTGCGCCTTTGAGCCGGAAACGCTTGAGCACGTGCACGCTTGAATCAAACAAGAATGTATGCAGGCCGTGCTTACGCGTGAACGCGTAACTCTTGCTTTAATCTTCAAACTGCAGTTCCTCGATTATCGCCTTCACATACTTTTTCCCAACCTCCAGTTCTTCCGGCTTTAGGGAAACGGCTCCCACTACGGCGTGCCCGCCGCCGCCGTATCGCTCGCAAATCTGGGCAATATTGTGTCGGCGCGGTCGGGGCGCCCACGGATTCGAGCCAATCGAAATCTTCGTCCTATGAGGGCTAAGGGTTAGCGCGACGTTGTACGTCGTTTCGGGATAAAAATAGTAAGGAATAAATTTGTTGTAGCCGTCGATATTCGTATCCGTCAGATCGAAGTGCACGACGCCCCGCTCGTAAATGGCGCGTTGCTTGATCAGGTCGACAGTCTTCCAGTGTTGTTCCAGAATTGGTGCCAGGCGTGCCTGAATTTCTTCGCTTTCGACGATCTTGTCAAGCGATCTCTCGGTAAGGAGCTGGATTATCTGCTCAACAAAATGCGGTTCCTTTTCGCCTTCGATCACCTGCATCAGCTTTAACGCTGCCGAGCGCAGCTCGACACATTGTGCAGGAGATTCATAAAAAGCGCCGTCGATGATGTGGGCCCATTCGATAAGCTCGTCCAGCGAACTATCCTGGAAGTCGAATTTCTCCCTTGCGATGCGTTCGATAAACTCCGCGCAGGAAGCGCTAGATGCGTCGAGAAATTTTTTCCCGCTCGTGTCGCGTTCGAAATGTGTTTCGTCGTCTTCGGAAAGAAATGCCGATTGATGATGATCGAACCACCAAGTGAGGCGTTCGTCGGCACAGTACTTAAAATCGACGATCGCATTTACGTCACCGCTAAGCAGGCTGCGGTCAAAAGCGTTCCCCGCCCGATGCATAACGGGCGAATAGGAAATTACGGCCTCGGGGTCGATTTTCTCCAGGTAAAATTTTGTGAATAACGCTGCCGACGACACACCGTCGAAACAATTGCCGTGATAAAGTATCTTAAGATTCATCAATCCAAAACTGTCGCTTGGGCAAAACATTCTAGCGTAGTGTCCACGAGGCCGTTCGTCAAGAATGCAAATCAGAGAAGCTCGCGCCGCCGACGCCGAAGCACTTATCGAATTCAACCAAGCCATGGCCCTTGAGACCGAGGGCAAGCGGCTCGATGCTGACATTTTGCGTCGCGGCGTCGCGGCTGTGTTTCGCGATTCGACGAAAGGTTTCTATGTGGTCGCCGAAAACAGCGAAAGAATCGTCGGCGGTTTAATGGTCACGTTTGAATGGAGCGATTGGCGAGACGCGTGGTTTTGGTGGATACAAAGCGTTTACGTTCTTCCGGAAGCACGCGGCGAAGGCGTTTATCGTCAACTTTACGAGTTCGTCAAAGCGAAAAGCGAGAACGAGATAGTGTGCGGGTTCCGTCTGTATGTTGAAAGGGCAAATTCGATTGCTCATAAGGTATACGAGCGACTGGGTATGCAACCATCCACTTACCTAATGTACGAGGAGTCAAAATGAAAGCCGGGTCGCTTCTATCTGAAACGACCCGGCCGCATTCTTGAAAATTAAAACCGCTGGCTCTCATTGTTGGAATGTGAGATAGATTGTAGAAAAATGTTCACCCTATAAGTATGAAGAGGAACCGCGGCTTCTAATTTTCAAAGATCTAACCTTTAAAATATATTAATCCGATGGGGAAGACCGGTTAAATTCTTCGTGCCCACGACGAAGATTTCCCCCAAGCAATCCAGTCTTCCCCAATCCACATAAAGACACTAAATCTCGCCGATTCCCCTGATCTGTTCAACCGACAACACCCGATCGTGCATCGCTCCCTTCCCCGGCTCGCTTCCGCGTTCCTTCAGTTGACCTTACGTGTTTTCAAACTTTTCCTTCCGATGCTTTACGCTCAGCAACACATGTGCCACTGCGCAACCGGTTATTTACCTAGGGCCGCCCGCATCTAGCCGCCGTATCCTTTTCGTACACGCGGTCACTCTCGTTCGCTTGCCTGTTCTAATTCGATTCAGGTTTTTAACGCTCGCGAAATATGCTTTAATTTGTCTCTAATGCCATTGATTAACGAGCAGCAGTTTCGAACGATCTGTAAAGATACTGTCCGCGACAAGGCTAAAATCATCAAAAATAATCCGATTGGAAGCGATGACGAGATTCTTCTCTGGATGCTGCTCGGCATTCTCTCAAGCTTCCTAAGTCTTCAAGAAAACGAAGTTCCACGTTTTTCAGGCCGCCCTGACGCGACCACCTATCGCAAAGCGATTCTCTTTATTCTGCAGAACCGCCGAGACACCGATTTCGACGTTGAGCCGTTTATAGACCACATGCTTGAACAACGATGATCATCGAGCAATTTACACAAACGGCCTTTCAGCAGAATACAAGAATCGTCCACTGCGAACGGACGAAACGGTCGATCTGCATTGATCCGGGCGAACCGTCAGGGGATGTATATGAGTTTCTCAAAGACAATAAGCTCGGATTGCAGGCCATCGCGCTTACGCATGGGCACCTCGACCATGTGGGCGGAGCCGCAAGCCTGAAAGTGAGCTTCCCGGATGCCGAGGTTATACTTCATCCGGATGATGAAGCGCTTTATCGCTCGCTTCCCCAACAGCCGCTTTACATGGGATTGCAGCCGCATCAGTTGAAAGAGCTTGGAATGGAATACGACGATCCGCCTGATCCCACACGCTACTGGCAGCACGGCGAGATTTACGAAGTCGGTGATCTTCGATTCGCCGTTCGGCACTGTCCCGGCCACACGCGCGGACACATTGTGCTGATCGAAGAAAATAAGAAAGCGGTTTTCGCGGGCGACTGCCTTTTTCTCAGCTCGATCGGCCGCACCGATCTGCCGGGCGGAAACCACGAGCAGTTGATCGAATCGATAAACAATAATATTTTATCTTTGCCCGACGATTTTATCGTCTATTCGGGTCACGGCCCGGAAACGACAATTGGCAGCGAACGACGAAACAACCCGTTTTTAAACGGCACGTACGCCGCCGGACAGGGCAAAATTTTGTAGAATTTTGCAAGCTAAATTTAAGGAGCACGATGAAAAACTTCTGTTTCGCAGTCGGCCTGTTATTGATTTCATCCTTCGCGGTGTTTGCCCACGGCGATGACCGGCATTTCCCTAACCGCCAAGACGTCACCGTCAGGACGCAGAAGATCACCGAAAACGTTTACCTTCTTCAGGGTCGCGGCGGCAATATTGCCGCGCTTACCGGCATGGAGGGAATCTTGATCGTCGATGACGAATACAAGGTCGTCAGCGAAAAGCTGCGCGAAGCCTTGAAAACTCTAGGCTCGGCCTCGCCGCGATTTATTCTCAACACGCACTGGCACGGCGACCACACCGAAGGGAATCAAGTTTTCGGTAAGGAATCGATCATCGTTGCTCATATCAACGTCCGCAAACGGCTTATCCAACCGCCCGTGATTTTTGGGCGGCCTACCGCTCCGTATCCGTCATTCGCTTTGCCGATCGTCACTTACACGCAAACAATGTCGCTGCACATCAACCGCGAGGAAATTCGGCTGCTTCATTATCCGAACGGCCACACCGACGGCGACACAATAGTACATTTCGTGAACGCCAAGGTTTACCATCTCGGCGACGATTTTTTTAGAAATCGGTTTCCGTTCGTCGACATCGACAGCGGCGGCAGCGTGCAGGGCTTGATCAACAACATTGGGCAGCTGATAGGCGAAATTCCCGCAGACGCGAAAGTGATTCCGGGTCACGGCCCGCTATCAACCCTCGATGATTTAAAACAATACCGACAGGCCATTGTAGAGACGGGCAATATAGTGCAAGCTGCGATGAAGGAAAATAAGTCGCTTGACGAAATAAAAAAGAGAGGCCTCCCGGCAAAGTACGCCGAATGGGGCTCAGGCTTTATCAAGACCGACGCGTGGATCGAGACGATTTACCGAAGCTATTCGAGGAAGTAGCTTTTTGGATGCTTACCCATACCGAATGCCAGCTAAAGCTGGAACTCAAAACTACTACGCAACCGTTATATCCGGCGAAAGGTAAACGTCCTGAATCGTGTTTAGCAGCTCGATGCCTTCTTTCATCGGCCGTTGAAATGCTTTTCGACCCGATATCAGCCCTGAGCCGCCGCCGCGTTTATTGATAACGGCGGTCCGAACCGCGTTGAAAGCCCTCTGGCAGCGGTGTTCGTTTGGTTTCTGAAACGACTTTGACG
>JBHENZ010000311.1:0-9498 GCA_046261815.1 Pyrinomonadaceae bacterium
GTTCATCTTCGATGAACCCTGCGTAATGTGGCTGCCGCTGATATTTATCGAGGCGAGGCCGAGCCAGCCGTTGAAGCCATACGACGCGTTACAGGATCGGACTTGCCCGCTGACCATCGGACACCGCTTGCGGATCCGCGAGGTGTCGTCAGCGGCACCGTCGATCATATTTAAGACGCTGGACTTCGACCAGTCTTCTATTGCGAGGTTAAGTTCGCTGTCCCAATCCGGCGTATTGCTGTCAACGACCTTAAGATTGAACGGGTTCGCCGTCCTGGCCCAGTGATAGTTACCCCAGGAATGAGACGCGCTCGTACCGGTCGGAAAAGTTAAAACGGCAACCGATGCGATTACCAAGATGGTCACCACTAAGATCTTTATTTTCATTTGTGAGCTCCTGTTTTCTGGATCTGATTACAAAATGAGCTGGCCGTGAAGTGACCAATAGCATAATGCCGGACGTTAAAAATAGTGACTAATACGTAAGGGTCAGGAACAGAACCTACCTCTTGGAAAATCGTGGCTAAACGATAATACCTCAGAAAGTCAGAAACTGCTAAGCTTTTCTTTTGCGAGCTCGGCCACCGCGATCTGACCTAACTTTCCGGCAAATCGACCGAAAGCCGCAAACCGACCGTCTTGCGTGGATCCCCTTGCAAATCTCGCGTATATTTGCTGTGCAATAACGGCTATCTTAAATGTCCCGAAGATGTAATAGAACAAAACGTTCGAAACATCACGCCCGGCAGCGGCCGCATACATTTCTACAAGCTTGTCCCGGGGAATATTCTCCATCAGAACACGTGGGTTGAAAGGCATACGCAGCATTTCGTCGCCGGCATCCCTCGACATCCAGTAGCCGAGCGTCGTCCCGAGATCCATTAGCGGATCGCCGATCGTAACCATCTCCCAATCGAGAACGGCGGTGATCTTCGTCAGATCGTCCGGATCGAGCATTATGTTGTCGAATTTGTAGTCATTGTGAATGAGCGAAGCGCCGGATTCCGGGGGTATGTTCTCATTCAGCCAAATGATCGCGTTTTCCAGCTCCGGCCATTCATGGGTCTTCGCCGCGGAGTATCGATTTGTCCATCCTTCTACCTGACGCCGACAATAACCGGCCGGATGGCCGAGGTCAGTTAAATCGGCTGCGTTGTAATCAAGCTCGTGCAGCGCGGCCAGATTCTCAACAAAGCTCTCGCAAACTGCTCTTTGCAGCTGAGGGCTTTCTAACGCCTTAGGCGCCTGTCCCCGAATGATCAAGCCCCGGCGGCGTTCCATCAGAAAAAACTCCGAGCCAATGACCGAGTCGTCACCGCAGAACAATATCGGTTTGGGAGCAGGCTGATAGACCGCGGACAGCTTCGACAGCACCTCGAACTCGCGCCGCATGTCGTGAGCCGTCTTTACCTTATTACCGAACGGTGGACGTCGCAGAACGAACTCGTCCGCGCCGAATTTTACCGAGTACGTCAGGTTCGAACTTCCGGCAGGGAATTGTTTGATCTCGACTGGACCCTTCAGGCCGCTGCTTGCCTGGAGGAAATCAGCGAGCCGATCGATCGGCAGCTCCTCGCCGTGCCGAACATCCGAAGTTTCCAAACTCATGAGCTAAACAGTTCTTATGCTAAGATTCGTCCGAACGACCACCGATTATTTAGGAAAAGCTTCTGAACTGCAATAAGGAGTGACTAGACCACAGGCTCGCACGATGAACTTCGATTACTCCGACAAATGCAGAGAGTACCTCGGGCGTATGGACTCCTTCATGCAGGAGCATATCTATCCGAACGAAACGGCCGTAAACGATGAGATCAGTTCAGGCGATCGCTGGCAGCCCGTAGAGCGGATCGAAAACCTGAAACGGAAGGCGAGGACCGAAGGCCTTTGGAACTTATTTCTCCCCGATTTTTCCGGACTTACTAATCTCGACTACGCGCCGCTCGCCGAGATCATGGGACGAGTGACGTGGGCCCCTGAAGTTTTCAATTGCTCCGCGCCTGACACCGGAAACATGGAGGTTCTGCATCTCTACGGAACATCCGAGCAGAAAGAGAAATGGGTGACGCCTTTGCTGGATGGAGATATCCGCTCGTGCTTTGCGATGACCGAACCGGATGTCGCGTCCTCCGACGCAACTAACATTCGGTCGTCGATCGAAGCAGACGGCGAGTCCTATATTGTCAATGGTCGGAAGTGGTGGTCGACCGGTGCCGCGGACGCGCGCTGCAGGCTTGCGATCTTTATGGGCAAGACGGATGAAACTGCGCCGAAGCATCAGCAGCAGTCCATGATCCTCATACCGATGGAGTCGGAAGGCGTAAAGGTAAATCGCACCCTCCACGTTTTCGGTTACGACGACGCGCCGAATGGACATGCCGAGATCACATTCGAGAATGTCCGTGTTTCAAAAGAGAATCTCTTGCTTGGCGAAGGACGCGGTTTCGAGATCGCGCAGGGGCGGCTCGGTCCGGGCCGCGTGCATCACTGCATGCGGCTGATAGGTGTCGCCGAAAGATCTCTGGAGCTGATGTGCGAACGAGCACGGTCGCGTGTGGCGTTCGGAAAGCCCGTTGCGGAACAAGGCGTCGTCCGCCAATGGATCGCGGATGCACGCCTGGCAATCGAGCAGGCGCGGCTGCTTGTGCTCAAAACTGCGTGGATGATGGACACGGCTGGCAATAGGGCGGCACGCACGGAGATCGCAATGATCAAGGCTGTGGTGCCGGGGATGGCCCTCAAAGTAATAGACCGCGCGATACAGGTGCACGGCGGCGGTGGAGTGTCACAGGACTTTCCATTGGCCCAGTTTTGGATCTACGCCCGATCGCTTAGGCTGGCGGATGGGCCTGATGAAGTGCATCTCGAGTCAGTGGCGCGCTCCGAACTTTAGTAGCCTACCTTAAGAATTTTCTAGAATTTTGGCCCATTCACCTGGGAAAACAGCCCCGGTCAATCTGACAACATTCAATTCAATCTACGTTTAACGATGCAAAAAACTGTTGACAAGTGTTTGCCCTTCCTGTAATTTAACGTTTGACGGTCATTACTTCGGCCGTCGTCCTTTCGCCACCCGATGCGAAAAAACATTCTAAATAAACACTCGAACCGCCAGCGTCATCGGCGGCCCTCATAAAAGAAACAGAAGCGAGGCCTTGGCTTCAACTCTTTCAGTTGTCCTGTCAAGACGTACCCTTCCGGTTCTCGCTTTCTAAAAGGTGGCAGAAATCTTCGGATGCCAACCTCGCTTCGCGTTTCAATTCAATTCCAAAAATTAGATTCTTCCCGAGATAAATGATAAAGGCCGCGCCCCGGCCATGGTAAGGAGAAAGAGAATAATGCGTTTCGGTAAAAAGAAAAGCGTTGCCGGCCTCGATATCGGTTCGAGTTCAGTCAAGATGGTCGAACTCGACGGCAAATCAAACAGCCTTAATCTTGTCAGTCTCGGTTACGAGAATCTGCCGGACAACACGATTGTCGACGGACAGATAATGGAGATCAATGCCGTGTCGGACGTGATTCAGAGCGTCTGCAGCACGCATCAGGTGATTGCGAGCCAGGTCGTTACCGGCGTGAGCGGACATTCCGTGATCATCAAGAATATTGTGTTGCCGCCGATGAGCCCCGAAGAGCTCGAAGAATCCATCGACTGGCATGCCGAAGAGCATATCCCATACGATTTGTCCGACGTGACACTCGATTACCAGATTACCGGCAAAAACACCGACTCGACGCAGGTGCTGATTGCCGCGTGCAAACGGGAAAGGATCGACAATATTCGTCAGGCGATTCAGATGGCCGGCAAGGAGCCGGTCGTGATCGATGTCGACACCTTCGCCCTGCAGAATTGTTACGAATTCAATTATCAGCCGGATGATTCGAAGGTCGTCACGCTTTTGAACATCGGTGCTGCGACGATGAATGTAAACATCGTCAAGGGCACGCGCTCGCTTTTTTCGCGTGACATTACCGTCGGCGGCAGCCAGTTCACCGATGTACTTCAGCGGAGCCTCGGCCTTAGCTACCAGCAGGCAGAAGCCGTCAAGCGCGGCGTGACGCATGCTGTTCAGGGTCTCGAAGAAAAATCGATCGAGCCGTTGATAAACAACGTGACGGAGATCGTCGCGATGGAAATCCAAAAGACTTTTGACTTTTACCGCGCTACGACCGAAGACAATCACACCGTGGTTCAAAAGATTCTCATTTCCGGCGGTGGCTCGAAACTTCAAGGGCTGGCACAGGAACTCTCCGCTCGGCTTGAGCTGCCGGTCGAGGTGCTCGATCCGTTCCGCAACATCAAGGTCGACGCTCGTAAATTCGATCCCGATTACCTTAGCGAAATTATGCCCGAAATGGCCGTTGCCGTCGGCCTGGCTATGAGGGGAGTGTAACTAAAATGCTAAAGATCAACTTATTAAACTCGGTTACCGAAAGACAAGGCGGCACAATTGTCGCCGTCGACCGCAGAGTAGCGGATCCGTCAACGCGTCTTTTGATGATGACACTCGCCGTGGCATTTTTGCTTGCCGCCGTTATCGGTTGGGACGTGATCAGCACCAACATGGCCAAGACCGCCGCCGAGCAGGAAAAGGCCGAGCAGGAGCAGATTGCCCGCGAGCTCGAATCGGTTTTGAAAGAGCAGAAGGAGCTCGAGGACCGCATCAAGTCGATCGATGCTCGAATCGATGCCATCAAGAACCTCCGTGCGGGGCAGGCCGGCCCGAGCGCCGTGCTCGAAGCAATGCGTGAGCGCATCGCCATGACGCCGGGCCTCTACCTGGCAAGCGTCGAACAAAAAGGCGAACAGCTCGAGATCAAGGGAAATTCGCCGAGCGAAGACGCCGTTACGCATTTCGGCCGCAGCCTTGAATTTTCGAACGGACTTTTTTCAAAGCTGAATATCGAGACGCAGCGCAAGGAATTGCCCAACAACGCCGCAGCGCCCCGGCAGGGAGCCGAGGCTGCCAAGGTCAATGTTGTCGACTTTAAGATCACGACCCAGTACACGCCGACCAAGGCCGCCGGCGCGAATAATCCGACACCGGCTACCGCTTCGACAACCGTTCCCGGCCAAACGCCCGCGCAGGTCGCGAAGAATTAATCCGACCGTTCAAAGTTTTGATCTCCTGAAAAGAAGGAAACGACAATGCTAGAGAAAATTAAGAATTTACAATGGCACTTTCAGCTTCTGCTGCTTGTCAGCGTTGCGGCGGCGATTTACTTCGCAGTCTATTATATGGTGACAAGCGAGACCCGCGTCGAAATTGCCAGATTGAACGATGAGATCGCGCAGCTGCAAGCCAAGAATCAGGCGGCCCGTGCGGCGACCGAGCGGATCAACGAGTTTCGCGCTCTTTATGCCAGCAAGGCGCAGGAATACGAAGAGCTGAAGGTGCTCCTTCCAGAGCAGCGTGAGATCACAAATGTTCTACAAGGTCTTCAGGACAACGCCAGAGATTCTCGACTGGTCGTAATGCGGTTCAGCCCGCGTGAGGATACTCAGGAAGATTTGATCACGGCCAAGCCGGTCGAGATCGAGGTCGACAGCAATTTCAACAATTTACGCGCGTTTTTCGATAAGATGGCGAAACTGCCGCGAATCGTCTCGATCACCGATTTCAAAATCGCTCAGATCGACAAGCAAACTGCCGAAAAAACCATTCGCTCACAGTTTTTGTTAAAGGCCTACTACGCCGATCCCGAGGCCCTTAATAAGCCGGTACCGGCCAAGCCTGGCCAGCCGGGAGCCCCGCCTGCCCTGCAACCCGCGGCAAAATGATTTTCAGGCGATAAACGCCTATTTGAGAGAGAAAGCCATGATTAACGAATCAAGAATTCTAAGTGTCCTGAGTCTGACAGTCGTCGCGGCCGGTTTCGTATTGCTGAGCGGTGATCTTTTTGACATCTCAGCCCAAACCCGCGACCCATTCGCCAAGCCGGCCTGGGCTCGCACGCGTGATTTTCGACCCGGAGCGCCCGGTTCACCGGGAGCGAAATCCGCCCCGGTCGACTTCGGACCGCCAAACATCGAGCAGCGAATCGAATACTATAAGCGAATGCGCGAGACGGCCGCAGTCAACGGGCAGACCGTGCCGAAGGTGACCAGCGTGCTGACGCTCGACGAAATGGCCGTTACCGGAATTTTCCGCACGCCGCGCGGATACGCCGCGATGGTCGAAGCGACGCCGATCAAGCTTTCGTACACGGTTTATCCGGGCGAGAAATTCTTTGACGGGCAGCTGGTCGCAGTCGAAGAAAACCGTCTGGTATTTCGCAAGGTGACTAAAGTCAGGAGCGGCAAGTTCGTCACAGCGGTCGAGAATAAAGCACTTCGCAAATATACCGATCGCGAGGTTGTTCAGGGAACGGCACCTGTCAGCTCCGAGGCACAAGGCGTGCAGCCGAGGGCCGCCGACATCGTCCCCGCTTCACCGGAAGCCTCGAAAAAAGCGGCACCCGTAGTTTCGCCGCTGGACGAGATGAATAAGCAAAAGTCGACGGACGCGGCCGGTGACAAGGCCAAAAAGGACGTTAAAACGGCGAAAAAACCTGTCAAGGTCGCCCGCAAACAGTAACAAATTTTAAGCTGCTTCGTTTCGCCTCTCCCCGCCAGTTAACGAAGCACGAACCAAGCCCACGCCTGAATCCCATCTCAAAAGCGAAAATTTCTTCGAGATGGAGCCCTTAAATTGATACGGAGGAAACATGAAGTCTCTATTTAACCCAAGCAATTACGGCCGGTTGATGATCGCGATCGCGATTATGGCCGTGCTCAGCCTGGCCGCGGCGGCCCAGCGAGTCGAACCGAGCCAGCAGGGCCGTATGTACGGCGATGCCGGTTTCCGTGGTGAGCCGATCAACCTTAATGTCGTCAATGCCGACATCCGCGATATTCTCAATTACGTCACCGAGCAGTACGGCGTGAATTTCGTGATCGACAAATCCGTCAAAGCGGTTCCGGTCACCGTAAATGTCAGCGACGTTCCCTGGAACGTTGCGCTCGACTCGATCCTTCGTTCGCAGGAGCTCGGCGTGCAGGTCAACGGTTCGATCCTTCGCGTCGCCGATTCCAAGGCGCTTGCCGCGGAGGGCGAGATCGTTCGCGCACAGCTTGACAATCAACTTGATACTTCGCCGCTCGTAACCGAATTTATCCGTTTGAACTATGCACGTGCGAAGGACGGTCTTGTAAGAGGAATTGCGTCTAGCGGTACTTCAAGAGAAATGAACGCACAACGGTTGGCTGGGGTATCGGCAAGCTCATCGCTAGCACCGACGTTAAGCGGCAGCAGCGGCGGTGAAGGAATTCTTCCGATCATCCAGCGGCGTCTTTCGCGACGCGGCTCTGTCGAGGTCGACGGACGCAGCAACTCGCTTATCATTACGGATGTGCGACAGAATATTGACGCCGTACGGCAGCTTGTCGCGATTCTCGATCAGCCCGAGCCGCAGGTCGAGATTGAGGCACGAATCGTGGTGGCCACCCGCGCGTTCAGCCGCGACATTGGTTTCCAGCTAAACGGTATGGTATTCGGTCCGCGAGGCAGCGGTGCACAGGGAGGAACACTTCCCGGAGCATCGACAGGTTCTCGATTTCCTGCCACGCTGCCGACCCAGGGTCCGTCCAACGATCTATTATCGACGATCCCGAACACGGTCATCGGCTTAACGACCGGCATTTTCGGCACGGCCCAAATTAGCGCCCTGATCTCGGCCGGCGAACAAAAAGGCCAGGCGAAAATCATCGCCACGCCCCGTGTAACGGCATTGAATAATCGTAAGGCGAAAATCGAAAGCAAGACACAGATTCCGATTCAGACGATCCAGGCGAGTGCGGGCGGCGGTGATCCGATCATAACAACCACCTACGTCGACGTGCCTCTCAAGCTTGAGATCACACCCCAGATCACTGACGTAGGCACCGTCGTTCTCGATGTGCTTGCGGAGAATGCATCTGCCGCGTTGGCCGAGGGATCGGGAGTACCTACGATCAACAGCCAGGTGATGGAATCACAGGTCACGGTTCCCGATGGCGGAACGACGGTTGTCGGCGGAGTACTCTTTGACGACGAACGTGAATCTCAGAGCCGCACGCCCGGTTTGTCCCGAATACCGCTGCTGGGAAACTTGTTCAAGCGGAAAGGCGTTGAGCGAAACACGAACGAGATCTTGTTCTTCATCACGCCGCGCATCGCTCGTCCGGATTTCCCGGTCATGGCCGGGTCGTCGGGCGTGAAACAGACGGCGACGGTCGTGCAGCCGGTTCCGCTCGGCAACCCGCCCTCGAACTCGGATACAGCCACGACTGCGCCTGTAGTTTCGCAGCCCGCCGCTGTCGTCCCGCAGAAACCTTAGTTTCGATTTTTGGATCGCCTTCAGACTGACGGCGGTCCGATTCGAAATTCCCAGTCCTTCGTATCAAAAAGTCCCGCATGATTCGTCATGCAGGGCTTTTTTTCGGTAAGTGATATCAAGAGCCTGTGAAACAGGCAAAGTATGGATCGCTACAGGTGGAGCGGAGCGAAACCTGTAAGTAAACGCGCGAAGTTGGAGTCGAGCGGGTGAAACACGCGTCACATTAAAGCCAAATGTCACGCGTGTTTCACACGCTCGACTTAGGAGATGTTTATAATCTACACATTCCACTTCGTTCCATGTGTAGCTATTTATATTGAGGCGTGTTACACACCCTCTTTTTGATTATTCCGAAATATATCCGGCAGGAACCGGCACGTCGCCGGTCTGGCCGAAGTTGTAGACTGAATAGCTGCCGAGGCTGCCGAGAACGTACCAGGTGCCGTCGCGAAAAACGGCGATGTCGGTTTTTCCGTCGCCGTCAAAATCGGCGGGTGCTGGGCGGTCGGTTGAGATTCCGAAAATTCTTCCGGAAAAACCTTCGCTGGACTTGAGCATATACCACGTAGCGTCCGAGGGCCGAAAAACCGCGCGATCGGCCCGCCCGTCGCCATCGTAATCGCCCTGAACCGGCTTGTCGCCGCTTTGGCCGAACGCTCGGGCGTCGAAGCTGTTGTTCGAGCTTGTGATCACATACCAAAAACCGTTCGACGGCCTGAAGACGGCGATATCGGTTTTTGCATCACCATCAAAATCGGCTTGGGCCGGTTTATCGCCCGTCTGCCCAAAAAGACGAGCGTCAAAAACGCCGTCGGATGAACGCGAAACGTACCAGAAACCGGTCGACGGCCGCCAAACGGCATAGTCGTATTTCAAATCGCCATCGTAATCGCCGGGCACCGGAATATCGCCTGTGATTCCGAAAGTGCGTTCGATATAAGCGGTAGCCGTGCGAATGTACCAGGTGCCGGTCGAGGGCCGCCAAACCGCAAAATCCGTTTTGCCGTCGCCGTCATAATCGCCGGGCACAATGTGGTCGCCGTTTTGGCCAAAAGTAGTCGTTAAGAATTCATTCGATCCGCTGGTCAGCGAATACCACGTACCGGTGGCTGGCCGGAACACTGATATATCCGAGACTCCGTC
>JBHENZ010000312.1:0-12929 GCA_046261815.1 Pyrinomonadaceae bacterium
AGCTCGGCCACTGTCAGGCTGACGCCTTCGACGGCGATCGATCCTTTGTAAACCAGATATTTTGCGAACTCTTTCGGAAAGCCGATGGTTAGTGTCCAAAATTCGCCGCTGTTTTCAGCCGAAAGAAGGATGCCGCGCGTGTCGACGTGACCTTGAACAATGTGCCCACCGAGACGAGTGGACGGTGTGACGGCGCGTTCCAGATTGACGCGGGTGCCAATTTTCAAATTGCCAAGCGTCGAGCGATCAATAGTTTCCTGAGAAAGATCGGCTTCGAACAATTCGTCGGCCACATTTAAAGCTGTAAGACAAACGCCGTTTACTGCGATCGAATCACCATCATTAGTACCGTCGGTAACGAGCGAGGCGGCGACACGGATTTTAGCACCGGCTTTATGCAGCGCTATGTTCTCAATTCGGCCGAGTTCTTCGATTAATCCGGTGAACATCCGTTAGAGTTATGCCTTGAGGCGTTATCGACGTTAAGCATGCGTTCGATAAAATTGCAACGAGCCGCATCCGCAGCGGGAAATCACATTTAAACGCGTAACTCTTACCTAAACGTCTCGCACTGTCGCATATCTCCGGTTTGCATGCCGCGAACGAACCACTGCATTCGCTGCTGGGCCGAGCCGTGCGTGAAGGACTCGGGAACGGCGTAGCCCTGTGTTCGCTTTTGAATGTTGTCGTCGCCGACCGCAGCGGCTGCGCGCAATGCTTCTTCGGCATCGCCAGCCTCGACGACATTCTGTTTTTGGGCGTAGTTGGCCCAAATGCCGGCGTAGCAATCGGCCTGCAGCTCAAGCGCGACCGAAAGGCGACTGTCGTTTCCGGAGCTCTGCACACGGTCCATCGTGCCAAGAAGGTTTTGCACATGATGGCCGACCTCGTGGGCAATAACGTATGCAGCGGCGAAATCGCCCGGCGCCCGGAACTGGCGGCTGAGCTCGTTAAAAAATGCAAAATCGAGATACAGCTTTTGGTCGCCCGGGCAATAAAATGGGCCGACAGCGGAACTCGTAAAGCCGCACGCCGAAGAGATTTGATTTTCGTAAAGCACGAGCTTCGGCGCCGCGTAGTTACGGCGGGCTTGCTGCGGCAGAAGCTGCCTCCAGACGTCTTCGGTGCTACCGAGAACAGCCGAGGCAAAACGTTGATTTTGGTCCGTCGGCCTAGCCGAGTTGCCGGCCGTTTGCGACGGCTGCTGAGTTTGTTGCTGTCCGACCATGTCGAGAAACGGCTGCACATCGACGCCACACAGCCAGCCGGCGACAAGCAAAAGCAGAGTCGCCAGTCCGCCGCCCATCGCCAAACCGCGTCCGCCCAGACCTCGAAGATCCTGAACGTTTGTACTTTGCCGAAGATCCTGCCAACGCATCGCTTGCACCTCGAAGTAAAGTTCCAAACTATAATGGTCCCCCGATTCTAACATTTTCGCGAACGAGCGGTGAAGGTTGGCAGCGAGGGACTTAATGAAATCGTTCGACACTTTGACACCCCGGTTGTTCTGTCGGCGGCCCGCTATTTCACATAATACGGCTGTGAGGAGAGTTATAGATTTCCACAGGTGGAAAACTCGGATTTGCCGCATATTGACACCAACCGCCCCCGGGTCGGACAACTAAAAAAATTACCCCGAAAATCCGCAAAATCTTGACACGCGTGAACTTAGGGGATTATGATGTGTAGGACAGTTTGGATTTTCGGTCTCACAATACGTGAGTCGCGAGGAGGGGGGAAAATGATCAAGCTGGACATCGTCAACCGTGTTGCTGACAAAACGGGCGTGCCAAAGCAGAAGGCCGAACAGGTTGTCGATTCGCTTTTTAACGCGATGAAGGAGGCTCTCGCCAAAGGTCGGCGGATCGAGCTCAGGGGCTTCGGAGTGTTTGTCGTTAAGGCAAGAAAGCGCGGAGTCGGTCGCAACCCGCGCACAGGCACTGAGGTGCCGATCCCGGCCGGAAAAACAATAAGGTTCAAGCCTGGCAAAGAGCTCTCGGCACGGGCGGTGATGGATCAGGAAAGTTATTAGAATTTATCTCTGCTTTTGATTTATCGGATCGCATTGCTTTCGGCACTGCGATTTTTTTATGCTTTAAGTACGACAAACTTTAGTTTGTCGATACCGTATATTTCGGATCCTTGTGAGATTTCAGGCCGTGCACCAACGATCAACTTGAAGTTTGTTTAACTTTATGGACCAACTGATTTACGAACGTACGGCGATGCGGCCGACAGGACGGGCGTGGGCGAAACACTCTTTGCTATTGCTGATCACCTTTTGCACAGCAACGATTGCGGGCACGCTGTACCCGTTCGGACTTTACGCCGACTTTCCGATGGCCGATCCACAATCTTTACACGAGCTTTTCGAAATGGTACTCGCTCTGCCTTCGAATTATCTCTTACTAATCTCGGACGCGGTCGTTCGTGTCTTGACGAATTTTGACTACCTGAAATACGGCCTGAGCTTTTCGCTGTCGCTGATATTTATTCTCGTTTCCCACGAAATGGGTCATTACATCGCATGCCGCGTTTACGGCGTCGACGCGACGCTGCCGTATTTTATCCCGACGCCGCCGTTGATCGGTCCGGCCGGAACATTCGGCGCCTTTATAAGAATCTTGTCGCCGATGCCGTCGCGCAGAGCGGTTTTCGATATCGGTGTGGCGGGGCCGATCGCGGGATTTGCAGCATTAATCCCTGTGGCGATTTTGGGAATCGCAACGATGCAAACGATGCCGATCGACGCACCGGCTCCCGAAGGTGCGGTCGTTTTTGCCGATCCGCTCATGATGCGGCTGATCGCGTCCGTTTACGGCGTCGATTTACAGTTCGGTTTCGGGAATGCGTTTTACTTTGCGGCGTGGGTCGGATTGCTGGTAACGGCGTTGAACTTGATTCCTTCTGGCCAGCTCGACGGCGGTCACGCATTGTATGCGGTTTTCGGAGCATCGGTGCATCATTGGACCGGCAGAATCGCGTTTGCGACGATGGCCACGCTGTCGGTAATTGGCTGGTTTTTCTACAATAGCCCGAGTGGATTTCTGATGACGATACTGCTCGCGATAATGATGCGCGTTCCGCACCCGGAGCCTTGGGACAACACGCCGCTCGATTCTAAGCGCATCTTGATCGCGATTCTCGTGTTGGTGATGTTCGTAGTGTGTTTCGTGCCGTTTCCGATACGGATCACATAGCTTAGCAAAAAAGAATTAGCCCGCGAAATCCGCGAATCGCATGTCCCACGGAAGAGCCTGGCATCCTTTCCCGCGAAGTTCTCACGTGAGCTCAAAAGATAGATTCATCACGATCTGGTTATGAGCCTGACGTGCTTCCGCTCATCGACCAACCGTGGCCGGTTTAAAACTCAAACTTCACTTCCGTGCTTTTCTCGAGTTCGAAGTAATCTTCAAGCGAATATACCTTTTTCGGTTGAAACGCAGCCATAAAATTATTCCGACACCGACTGTGGCAGTAGTCCTTTTATCTCTCGCACCATCCGCTCGATGTCTTTTTGGCCGTCGAGGGCGATCATGAAAAAGTCGTAGCTGGTTTTAAAGCACACCAAGCCATTGCCAAAAAACCATACGCCTTCGAGCATGGGATTGCCGCCGAGGATCCAATCGATCGGCGCGCCGGTAACGGTTTTCGGGTTGAGGATATTCGTCATCATCACTGCACCCGATGCGAAAGAAAACGCGCCGAGCAGCGGTGCACCGATCCGTTTGGCGATATCGCGCTCGAACTTTACGCGTTCGGCTTCGGCACCTTCGAGCTCGCCATTCGCGATCAATTTCTCGCGAATTTTCAAGTAGTCATTAAACTGCTCGGCGATTTTCTTGACCGACCAAGCGGGAAGTGCCGAATTGAACAACCAGTGCGAGCTAATGCCGGTAAAAACAACACCGAGACCGGCACCGACGGCCATCGAAGCACCGGTTGCGGCGGCCTGAAGCGGATATTCCTGAACCCAGGCCGACGCGGATGAAATGGATTTAACAGCCGAATCGAGCGTGCGGGTCCAGCCGGCACCGAGGCTAAACGCCTTTGAAACCCTTCTCGCATTTGTTTGGACCGACGCTCGAGCATCGTCAATGATCGAATCGGCCTTCTTAGCCGTTTCCTTGACGGCCTCGCCGGCCATTCCGGCGGCTTCGCCCGCGACTTCGCGGATCGGTTCACTCGCGTCCCAAGCTTTTTTCGCCGTTTCCTCGGCCGTTTTAAAACTGACGCCTGCGACCTTTACGGCCTTCTTGCCGAGATCGCTTTTTTCGGCTTCAGACTTAATTTTTTCCGCCCCCTTTTGCGCGGTTTCGACTACGGCCCTCGCGCTCTCGCCAAGCTTTTCCTTTAAGCCGAGTTGCTTGTCAATTTCCTCGAATTTCTCGCGGGCATCCCGCTGCCATTTGTCAAAACGCTCTTTATAATCGTTCATCTTTTTATTCCTCAGGAAAACAGTACGCGCCGAGCCTCGGCCTTGTTCGAATTAGATGTATTTTGCTGCCCATTTCCACCTGTTTAATTATACACGCAAAAGCCGCATGCAAAGTTCACAGAGGCGGACGCGTGAGTGTGATAATCTTTTGATTTGGAGTGATTTATGCCGTTGGTGAAGTGTCCGATGTGCGGTAATGAGGCGGAATACGAAGGCAACGAGTTCCGTCCATTTTGTTCCGAACGGTGCAAGCTTCTGGATTTTGGGGCGTGGGCCGACGAGGGATACACTTTGCCGACCGAGTCTGCAGAGCTCAGCGAAGAAGAGATTGAAAGGATAGAGAAAGCCCTGGACGAGAAGAATAAAGAATAGGCAGTCGCATGATTCTTAGCTTAATTTTTTTGCAGCTCGACTCCGCCGGAGTAGCACTCGCGGGATTTTTTCTCGTGATGATGTGCCTGATCGCGTATATCGCGTTTCGGCTGGTCAGGCGGACAGTGAAAATCGCGTTCAAAATGACGGTCATGGTAATCATCCTACTCATCGCCGTGATCGGAAGCGTGTCGCTTTGGTATTTTATGTCAGGCTCAACGTCAAGTCCGCGATCTCCTTCAGGGCGCACCCGCTAAATTCTCCGTTCCCTAATGAATCAATCTGCACAGGTAAAGCCGCCCGGAATTTGGCGACGATATACCGGGCTGCCGCCGACGGTTCTTGCCCTTAGCATCGTCAGCTTTCTAAACGATACGTCCAGCGACATTATCTATCCGCTGCTCCCGGCCTTTCTTACATTAACCCTCGGTGCGACACCTTTTGCGATCGGGCTGATCGAAGGCTTTGCAGAATCTGTAGCTAGTATTCTCAAGCTGTTTTCCGGTTATCTTAGCGATAAATTCAGCCGCCGCAAGCTGCCGGTTTTCCTTGGTTATGCGCTAGCGGCGGTTATGCGGCCCCTGCTTGCATTCGTTACGAGCTGGCAGCAGGTTCTTGCTGTACGGACGACCGATCGCATCGGGAAGGGAATTCGCGGAGCGCCGCGCGACGCCCTTCTAGCGCAAAGTGTGCCTGCCGAAAAGCGAGGCCTTGCCTTTGGCTTCAATCGGGCGGCCGACCATTTTGGAGCGGTTGTCGGACCGGTGATCGCATTTTTGCTTTTGTCGTATTTCGCTGTGGATGCCGAGAATCCGACGGCGAGAGAGTTTCAATGGGTTTTTCTTTTTGCCTCGCTGCCGGTGGCGATCGGGTTGTTTGTAATCGTGTTTTTCGTTCGGGATCACAAAGTCGAATCAAAGCAAACCGCGGAGCTGCCGATCAAACTTTCCATTGGTGCTTTCGACGGCAATTTCAAGAAGTTTCTGCTTGTCGTCGCGTTATTCACGCTTTCGAATTCGACGGACGCCTTCTTGCTGCTGCGGGCGGAACAGGCTGGCGTCGCTCCTGCGATGCTGCCGCTGTTGTGGATGCTCTTGCATTTCAGCAAAGTATTCAGCTCGCTGCTCGGCGGCGATTTGTCGGATAGGATCGGTCGAAAGACCGTGATCACAGCCGGCTGGGTTGTTTACGCATTTGTCTATTCGGGGTTTGCGTTTGTCGCTTCCGCGTGGCAGGCGTGGGTGCTGTTTGCGATTTACGGGCTTTATTTTGGTTTTACCGAAGGTGTGGAAAAGGCGATGGTCGCGGACATTGTCGATGAAGAAAAACGCGGAACTGCCTTTGGTTGGTATAATTTAGCTTATGGGATCAGCGTCTTGCCCGCATCTTTACTGTTCGGCGTGATGTGGACCCAGTTCGGCGCGTCGTCGGCATTTTTGTTGAGCGCTGTAATATCGATTGCGGCGGCAGCAATGCTGTTAGGCGTGAATCCGGGCCGCGAACAAGCTCGGCCCGCTGTCTGATGCTCGCTGAGGCGTTGTATTTGGGCGTGGGGCACCCACAATTCGGTTGGCAAATATTCATTGCCCGCGAGCGTCTTAACGTTTAAGCTATTAGCGAGGCTTTTCCGCAATGAAAATTCTTTACACACTTGTAATCTTCGCAGCCGTTTTTACGACCGTTTACTCCCAAAATGAAAGCTCACCGCTCGTTGAGAAAGACATCGCTTACAAAGACTGGGTCTACAAAGACATTCGCACCGGCTCGGACAGGAATTTGCGAAAATTCGTGAATGGCAAAAAGCTCGTGATGGTTGCGTATTTTGCCCCGTGGTGCCCGAACTGGAAGCACGATGCACCACTCGTGCAGAAGCTTTATGACAAGTATAAAGCGCACGGCTTTGACGTTATCGCCGTTGGCGAATACGACCCTGTTGCCGCGATGAAAACGCATATCGATGCAATGAAGCTGACGTTTCCGGCCGTTTACGAAAACGAGTCGCGTGCCGATAAGGACAAGACGGCGCACGCTGAATATAGAAAATCGGTCGGTGATACTAGAAAATGGGGCTCGCCCTGGTATATTTTTCTCGAGGCTCCGAGGCTGGAGCCGGAGGGTCTTGCTTTGACAAGAAAGGCCTTTACGGTAAGCGGCGAGCTACGCGAGGCGGAAGTCGAAAAAATGATTCGCGAGAAATTAGGATTATCGCTCCACCGCACGACCGATTCAAAAATCGGTTTGAAACAGCCTTAGGAATTAGAAATTAGGAAAATAGGAAAGCAACGCGCGGCACTGTTCGGCGGCGGCTGCTTTTTTATTTTTTATTCCGCGCTTTTTTATTGTGCCGCCGGCATAACGGCAAGCGTATCGGACAGCTTTTGAAGCACGGTGCGGAGCGGCTCTCGGGAGGCCACAAATCGTCCGGCAACAGCCGCGTCCTCCGACTGCTGTGAAAGCGTCGTGATTCCCTGAATATTAACCATATACTTGCTCAACATCGGCTTCGTCCGAAATTCGGTTTCGAGGTTCGACATTGCCGTCCGGAAATTTCGTATTCCAAGGACTACGTTTTGCTTCGCCCTCTCATTCAAATCATGCGAGGCCTTTCGAAGCGGCCTTGTCTTCGACTGCTTATCGAGAGCCTCGATGCTCAGCGTCACCGGGCCGAGCCGGTCGAGAAAAAGGTTCAAATTATCACGCTGCACCGTCACTTTTTCGCGTGCCGCACGCACGTCGAGCGGCGGCAGTACTCGTGCCGGCGGCTTTCGCGGCGCGGGCTTCTTTCTCTGTGCCTCGGCCGAGACGGTAAACGCGCCGCATGCCAGAAAGAGGATCGAAATGATTCGAATCGTTTTCATAATTGTCTGTACCTGTTCAACTGGATGCAAAAATCTTATCATATAAATAATGCATCAACGGTACTTAGAAGTTCGCCGGCTCGGGCGCGTTGGCTACGCGGACGCCCTCGTACTGCAGAAATCGCTTGAGCGGGAAGTGATCGCGAATCGCGATCGGAATTATCTATTGCTGCTCGAACATCCGCATGTTTTCACGCTCGGCCGACAATCGAAAAATAATGGCGTGCTGGCTACCACGGACTTATTGCGGAACCTCGGTGTCGAGGTTTTCGAGACCGACCGCGGAGGAAAGGTGACGTATCACGGGCCGGGCCAGATCGTCGGCTACCCGATAATCAATCTTTCGCCTGACCGCGAAGACGTTCACCGCTACGTCCGCGACATCGAAGAAGTGCTGATTCGCACACTTGCCGATTTTGACATCGAGGCTTTTCGCATCGAAGGTCTTACCGGAGTTCACACTAACGAAGGCAAAGTCGCGGCGATCGGCGTCCACCTTAAACGGTGGGTAACGACGCACGGGTTTGCGTTGAATGTAAATACCGACCTCACGTATTACGACTGGATAATCGCGTGCGAAGGCGAACCCGTAACCTCGATGGAACGACGGCTCGGCCGCGAGGTCGGATTGAATGAAGTCGAAGAACGAATCATCAAGAATTTTGAGAGTGTATTCACAGCAAGAGCGAAGTCTTTAGGCGTTGAACCAGCGGTCGTAATGGCCTAATGAACTAGTGCATTCGTTGACGACAGCGACTCCCGTAAGCGTGTAACTCGTCCGTTGAGCAAGGAGGAAACATGAAAACACCGATCATCGCAATCACAATAGCCGGCGTTTTTTCGGCTTGCACTCCGCCACCGAACACGAACATCGCGAACACGGCAAACACGAACGCGTCGATTACGAATTCTTCGCCACAGTCGCAAAATTTGACGCTTGTCGACCGGCCTCAAACGATCACGGATCAAATGGCATCTCGGGGCCAACAGGATGAGGCGCGACCGGCGATCCGCATCGTCGAACCGGCCGCGAACTCTACCGTTAACAGCTCGACCGTTCGCGTGCGACTCAATCTTTCCGGCGATCTGAAAGGTTATATGCCGATGATGGACGCGGAGACGAAAATGGGGAACCACATTCACGTGATTCTCGATAACCAGCCGTATGAAGCTTATTACAGCCTCGATCAGCCGTTCGAGCTGCGGAATGTGGCGGACGGCGAGCACACCCTTCGCGTTTTTGCCTCGCGGCCGTGGCATGAAAGCTACAAGAATCCGGAAACGTTCCAGATGGTGAAGTTCATTGTACGAAACGGCGGAGCGAATACGAATCAACCTGCAACGACCGGCAGCGGACAGCAAATGTCGAACGTAAATTCGAACACCAACTCCACAGCAAAACCAACGCCCGAAGGCAAGGAAATGCAGAGTACGACGGCTGGTGCGGTCGATGCCGCCCGGCCGCTGCTCACCTACAGCCGCCCCAAGGGCGAGTACAAGGGAGCCGACGCCGACGCGATCATGATCGATTTCTGGCTGACGAACGCAAGATTTATGACGGACGAGTCGGCCGGAGCTGGGAGGGCGAGCGATGAGTACCTCGCCCTCCCGATCGTTCGAGTGAGGTATACGGTCGACGGCGGAGAACCGCAGTACATCGACAATATGTACCCGATCTGGCTCTCAGGGTGGACGAACGGTAAGCATTCGTTGAAACTCGAGCTTGTTGATCAATCGGGCAACGTGGTCGATAACGGTGGATACAATTCCACGACGCGGGAAATTACGGTCGCGAAGTAATGAACTGGCTCTACCTGGCTGTCGCCGGCGTTCTCGAAATTGCGTGGGCCATCGGGTTGAAATATACCGACGGGTGGTCGCGGTTGCGGCCGAGTGTGGTTACACCTCGCCGTGCTGATGATCGCGAGTTTTTATTTTCTTTCGCTCGCGGTTAAGACCTGCCGATCGGCACGGCGTACGCGATTTGGACGGGAATCGGAACGGTCGGTGCCGCGATTCTCAGGATGATTTTGTTCGATGAGCCGCGCGATATACTTCGCCTCATGTGCATGATGCTGATCATCGCCGGAATCGCGGGCCTTAAGTTAACATCGCCAAGTTAACTACCCACTTTTTACTAACCACTGAATATTCAGTGGTTAGTTGTTAGTTCTAACTGGGTAACTTGCGATTGCCGGCGGATTCTCTTACCCTCATTTTCAAAATCACAACTGGAGTCTTTCTTTTATGCGTCGTTATACGACCTCGTGGTACAGCTACAATCTGAATATGGAAATGCCGCTTGTGGCGTACGGGCATGCTGGCTATCCGCTGCTGATGTTCCCGACCGCAGCCGCCGACTATCTCGAGTACGAGCGGTTTCACTTGGTCGATTCGATCAAGGAATTTATCGAAAACGGGTTGATACGGGCCTACTCGATCAACTCGGTCAATAAATACAGTCTCCTGAATAAAGAATCGCACCCAGCGTGGAAGGTCGAGATGCTGGCGCGTTACGACCGGTACGTGATGGAGGAGGTCTCGCCCCTGATACGCAACGAATGCGGCCAGGACGCGCGGCCGTTAACGACGGGAGCATCTTTGGGTGCGTTCCTCGCCGCCAACACTTATTTCAAACACTCCGACATTTTCCGAGGCACGATCGCGATGAGCGGCAGCTATAACATCTACAACTATCTGGAGAATTATTTCGACGACAATGTTTATTTCAACAACCCGATGATGTATCTGCAGAATTTGAACGACGGTCATCATCTGGCGCTACTGCAAAAAGCCGACTCGATCGTCATCGTCAGCGGCCAGGGAAGTTACGAAGCCCCCGATCGCAGCCGCGACCTCTCCGGCATTCTCCATTCAAAAAAGATCCCGCACCTGCTCGAACTCTGGGGCCACGACGTCAACCACGACTGGCCCTGGTGGCGAAAGATGCTGCCTTACTACCTACGCAAATTCTGCGACTAGCGCGCTCCGTGGCCCACGTGTCCCACCCTGTGGGATGGGCTATATGGATTATCGCGACGCATCGGCGTCCGCCGCATTAGAATGGGCAGCGGGTCGGTTTGATTGTCGGGCGTAAAAATGACGGTAAAAAGCTTTACGCCGTCGCGCATGGGGATCATCGCCTCGGTTCGTGTGAATACGACGCGGGTGTCGAGTGCAGGCTGATTGGCGATCTTTTGGTAGTGAATTCCGATGCGCCCTGTCGCCAGATCACCCCAGTGACACCGCCCGCGGCATCGCGTGTGAACTCGGCACGTGCGGGCAAAACCTTTAGGAAAAATTTGTTTTCGGCCGACGGAAAAATCTCGATCCTGTCTTGATTTGTCACCTGTAGGAAAAACTTGTCGCCCTCACGGAAAAACGAGAAAATTGTTCCGCCGAGATTCGCCGCGTCTTCATATTAGCCGACAAAGAGATCGAATTTCGCCGGGTCGATTTTTATCTCAACAGGCGTTGGCGCCGGTGCGACTTGTTGCGCGAAAATCGATGAGGTTCCGGTAAAAAAGACGAAAGCTGTTATCAATACGAACGCAAAGAATCCCCGACAAATTGTTTTCATAAGTTTTTAGCGGGAAGATCGGTATCAATGACTAATACGCGTCAAAGCGGGGGAGGGTTTAGCCGCCGCCTGCGTCGAGGCGGAGCTCGAAAAATTTATTGGCAGCCTTTCGGCGAGCCACAGGCTCAATGCAAAAGCATTGCGGCAAAGCCGCAAAAGGCTATTAAAAGAAATTTCGAGCACTGGAAAACGAAAAAAATCGAGCACTGGAAAACGAAAAAAAGGAAGACCCCCGGGCGATCTTTCTCTTATTTCTAGAATTCCAGCGATTTACCCATCGCCTTTTTTGCCTTTGCGTTTTGTTCCCGATTCGGGCCGCTCTTCGTTTTTTGGCGAATCGGGATTGGTGCGCGGAGGCGTTTGAATTATCACCGATTTCGAAGCTGGTGGCGGCGGATCGGACTGGTCCTGGTTCGAAGCTGGCGTACCGGTGCTGGTGTCGGAGCTGGTGCCCGTCGTAATCGGCACATCAGCCCCGGCCGCTTTCGTTGCCGGCGTGAAGGTCGCACCCGATCTGATGGCGGCCTGCTGCGCCTTTTCGAGTTTCTCAAGCTCTTCGCGCTTGTTGCGCTCGATAAGCGTTCTGATTTCGGGTGGAATCGGCGGCGCCTTGTCGAATCGCTCTTTCGGTTTGTCCTTCATGAATACCGACATAAATCCGTTGAAAAACGGCAATGCACCCACGCCGCCGGTCATGCCTCGTCCGAGATTTTCTTTTTTCTCAGGATTTCCCATCCAAACGCCGGTCACATACGTCGGTGTATAGCCGATAAACCAAACGTCGGTGTGGTCGTTAACCGTGCCAGTCTTGCCGGCGAGCGGGTGACCGCCGGCCTGTGCTCCGGGAGCGGTCCCGCCTGGGCCGGTTACGCCGCGCATCAGCTCGACCATCGTCAGGGCGACGTATTCACTCGTCACTTTGTAGGTTGTGTTTTTCCACTCTTCGAGCAAATTGCTGTCGCGGCTGTAAACTTTTCGAATGAGATGCGGCTGAACGCGAACGCCCTTGTTCGGAAATACCGAATAAGCCGAGGTCATTTCGAGCAGCGAAACCTCGCTTGCACCGAGGGCTGACGGCAGGCTGGGCGCCATCGGATTGGTGATACCAAAACGGCGAACCATCTGCGCCCCGGCCTGAATGCCGACCTGCTCGAGCAGGTGCACGGCGGCGAGATTGTAAGATTTTGCAAGTGCTACCTTCAACGGCACGTTCGCGTGGCTAGTGCTGCCGTCGAAATTGTGCGGCATCCAGCTGCCACGCTTTACGGGCGCGCCGCTGACGAGCATCTCGGGCGTCATTCCATCCTCGACGGCCGCCGTATAAACGAATGGTTTATATGCCGACCCGGTTTGCCTGAGGCCCTGTGTCGCATTATTGAATTTGTTCGTGTGATAATCGTAGCCGCCAACCATCGCGGCGATCTCGCCGGTTTTTGCGTTGATGGTCACGATAGCCGCCTGCACCTCGGGAACTTGTGACAGCTCTACCTGCAACATCTGATTGTCGACATCCACCTGTTTGACAAAAAATTCAGCGAGCATGCCCGGCTTGAGCTCGTCCTTCGGCTTTTTCTGGCTGCGGCCCATGTCCTTTGCGGTAACGACGGCCTTAAACTTGCCGAATCTGACGCCGGCCTCATCGCCCGCCAAATTGATCTTTATGACCAGACCCTTTATGTAC
>JBHENZ010000313.1:0-8854 GCA_046261815.1 Pyrinomonadaceae bacterium
TAATATTCACACTGGTGGGCGGAATGCTCTTTTTTGCCGCACCGACAACCGCTGAGGCACAAAGTTATTATACTCAGCGCGTTTGGCGAAATGGGCGATATCGATACGTGAGGGTTCGGAAACCTAGCTACTATCGCAGACACCGCAATCGGATTAACATGGGACTTGGAACCGGCGCAGGAGCGATCGTCGGCGGACTGGTCGGGGGGAAAAGGGGTGCTCTAATCGGAGCCGGCGCAGGTTTGGGCGGTTCTGCGTTGTACACATATAAGCTCAAAAAGAAGAAACGACGGTACAAAAAGATTCGCCGCTATTAAGGGGATGCGGTGTTAGTGTCTTAGTTTAGTCAAAACTAGTCAAAGAGGTTGTCCTTGATGGGCGACCTCTTTTTCCGCTGCACAAAAGGATCGAAAAGGATTTCGTTACTCGGCATCGGAAGTTTGACCTCATTCTTTCGAGCGAAATCTATCGCTTCTTCGTATCCGGCATCGGCGTGGCGGACGATTCCCATTCCCGGATCGGTTGTGAGAACACGTTCGATTCGCCTTGCGGCTTCGGGAGTACCGTCTGCGACGATAACCTGGCCGGCGTGGAGGCTGTAGCCAATACCGACGCCTCCGCCGTGGTGCACCGAAACCCATGTCGCGCCGCCGACCGCGTTGATCAATGCATTTAAATACACCCAATCGGCTATGGCGTCCGAGCCGTCTTTCATCGATTCGGTTTCACGGTTCGGCGAGGCGACAGACCCGCAGTCGAGATGATCGCGGCCGATTACAATCGGTGCCTTTAGCTCGCCGGTAGCGACCATCTCGTTCAATTTCGAACCTGCCTTCGAGCGTTCGCCATAACCCAACCAGCAGATACGCGCGGGCAGGCCCTGAAACTCGACCTTTTCCTGAGCCATCGTCAGCCAGCGGGCGAGGTGATCGTTGTCGGGAAAAAGATTCATTATCGCCTCGTCGGTTTTGTAAATGTCTTCTTTTTCACCCGACAACGCCACCCAGCGAAACGGGCCTTTGCCTTCGCAGAACAACGGTCGAATAAAAGCGGGGACGAAGCCTGGATAACCGAAGGCGTTTGCGACGCCGTGATCAAGTGCCCGCTGTCGAAGATTGTTGCCATAATCGAAAACCAGCGACCCGCGATTTTGGAATTCAAGCATTGCGGCGACATGTTGGGACATCGACGTCATCGCAGCATCCAAGTAACCTGCCTGATCGCGCTTACGGAATTCTGCCGCGTCCTCGACTGAGTAGCCGCGAGGAATATATCCATAGAGTGGATCATGAGCGCTGGTTTGGTCGGTGACCACATCGGGAATGAACTCGCGTCCAATAAGCTGCCAGTGAACATCCGAAGCGTTGCCAAGCAGGGCTATGGACCTTGCATCCTTCGCCTTAACCGCGACCTTCGCCTGTGCGATGGCATCATCAAGGTTCTTTGCCTGAACGTCGACCTGTTTGAGCTGCAGCCGACGCTCGATTCGCCACGGATCGACTTCCACTAAAATTCCGACACCGCCGTTGAATGTTATAGCTTGCGCCTGAGCACCTCCCATTTCGCCGAGCCCGGCAGTGAGCACCAATTTTCCGGTAAGATCACCCCAACCCTGCTGCCTCGCGAGGGAGCCGAAGGTTTCGTACGTGCCCTGTAAAATGCCCTGTGTGCCGATGTATATCCACGACCCGGCCGTCATCTGGCCGTACATCATCAAGCCCTGCCGTTCGTATTCGTCGAACTGCTGTTGGGTCGCCCAATGAGGAACGATATTTGAATTGGCGAGCAGTACGCGCGGTGCGTCCGTGTGCGTGCGGAAAACACCGACGGGCTTGCCGGATTGAATCAACAGTGTTTCGTCTTCGTTTAGCTCGCGCAGCGATTTCAAAATCGCGTCAAAACATTCCCAATCTCTCGCGGCCTTCCCGCGACCGCCGTAGACGATCAAATTTTCTGGATCAAACGCTACATCCGGATCGAGATTGTTCTGAATCATCCGATACGCGGCCTCGATTAGCCAGTTTTTGCAAGTTAGCTCGGTGCCGGTCGGCGATTTTACTCTTCGGCTCATCACAGTGTATTGATCTCGAAAATCTTTATTCAATTCGATAAATAAGCTACAATCACTGCGCCCGTTTCGCAAATAGCGGTAGTAACCTGACCGTAAAATGCATAACGCGAAATTTCTTGTTCGCTTTTTAACAATATGCTCAAATTGAAATACTACTTTTGTCCCGTGGCTGTTTTAATTTTCTGTGCATCGTTCACGGCGTTCGCGCAGACATCGGATAAGCCTTCGAAGCCAGTTTACGATTCGGTGCTCGCGGCCAAGCTAGGGGCTGACGAGCGCGGAATGAAGATGTACGTGTTGTGCATATTGAAGACCGGTCCGAAGGACGCAGACTTCAAGGGCAAGGAACGGCAGGATAAATTTGCGGGGCACTTCGCAAACATTAATCGGCTGGCTGAGGAAGGGAAGCTCGCGGTGGCCGGTCCGTTTGGGAAAAACGACAAGACCTACCGCGGGCTATATATCTTCAACGTCTCGACGGTCGAAGAGGCCGAGAAACTCGTATTTCTCGATCCGGCTGTAAAAGCCGGCATTTTCGTGCCGGAGTTAACACTCTGGTATGGTTCGGCCGCGCTGATGGCAACGAACGACGTCCACAAAAAATTAGAGAAGCCGAAGCAGTAATTCCTGTTTACTTTGACGAAACGATGACGTGCTGCGGCGTCGGCTCGACGAGGATGTGTTCGTTTTTCATCAGCCCGGCTTTTTCAAACATCGAGCTCAGCTCCCTGAACGTGTACGCGTCGCCGCCGGGCGTTCCGGCCAGCATGATTAGGCTAAACATCGCTTCCTGCGGCGGCGAAACGCGGTCGTCGTTCGGGACGAGTTCGAGCGTGACGATCTTTCCGGTTTCGGCGAGGGCATCGGCGCACCGTTTTACAAATGCCTCGCAGGTGGGAACGTCGAAATGATGTAAAAAGTTCGGCACCAAAATCACGTCATAATTTAATCCGAGATCCACATCGAAGGCACTGCCCTCGATAGTTTGAAAGCGGTCCGCAACGCCGAATTTTTCCGCGTTATCTTTTGCGACCGTCAGCACGTTTGCCCAATCAAGCGCATAAATTCGCGCATTTGGATAATGCTGCGCGACCGTAATGCCGAATATGCCGTGGCCGGCGGCGATGTCCAGCACTTTTAACGGTTTTTCGCGGTCAAATCCAATCGATTCCGCGGCTTTTTGGGCCGGCAAAAACTGGAGCGGCATCATATTTCGGGCGAACGACACCCACATCGGGCTTTCAGGGTCGACGGAACCATCGCCTGTGACGGTCGTCCCTCCTTGTCGAACCGCTTCGGTAAGCGAATCGAAACCGCGCATCACGTGCGGATGCACCAGGAAATCGACGATACTGCCTATATACGCGGGCGAGTTTTTGTCGAGGAACGTTGCGGACGAATCGGTGAGCGAGTATTTATCGTCAGTTTTTCGCAACAGGCCCATGACCGTGAGCGAATCGCAAAGAATCCGAATACCTCTCTCCGCCGCACCTGCGATTTGCGCGATCGTCGTCGCCGGCTTCGACTCGTTTCCGATCGCGGTGAAAATTTCAAGGTGGACAGCCGCCTTTACGGCGGCCGAACGCTGATATCCAAGTGCTGTGTCCCAAAAGATTTCGGGTGAAGCAAGCGTCTCTTTTTGCATTCGATTTCCTCCAAAATGGGTTGGCTGCAAACTTAATCCGAAACAATTTTGTTGTCAAAGCCGCCGAGTGCGAATTTGTGGGTGCGGCCTTTCACGTCTATCATTCTTTTTTCGGCTCTCATCTACACTTCTTGCCGATGCAAGCAGACCTCTTGATCGTTAATGCCGGGCAGCTCGTGACGTGCGCTTCGCGCGGCCGGGCCAAGCGTGGAAAGGCAATGGCGGACGTCGGCGTTATTCACAACGGTGCGGTCGCTATCGCTGACGGCAAGTTTGTCGGCCTCGGCACGACAGATGACGTTGTCCAAGAATTTGCGGCGACTGAAATCCGGGATGCCGGCCGCAAAGTGATTTGCCCGGGATTCGTCGATCCACACACGCACATTGTTTACGCCGGCGATCGTCTGGATGAATTCGAGCAAAAGATTAAAGGAGCGAATTACCTCGAGGTTCTTGCCGCGGGCGGAGGTATAATCTCGACCGTACGCGCAACGCGCCGGGCCTCGACCGATCAGCTTCTTGATGCCAGCCTGAAAAGGCTCGATAAGATGCTCGCGTGCGGGACAACGGTCGTGGAGATCAAAACGGGTTATGGACTCGATCTCGAAACCGAGTTGCGGATGCTTGCGGTAATCGAGCGGCTTGACCAAAGGCACGCGATCGATGTTATTCCCACGTTCTTGGCCGCCCACGCCGTGCCGCCCGAGTTTAGAAATAATTCCGAAGATTATGTAAATTTAATCTGCGACGAAATGCTGGCTGCAGCCTGGAAGTGGTATGAGCGGTCGAGCTTTATCCGACAGGTGCCGTTTTTCGTCGATGTTTTTACGGAAGAGAACGCATTCGATCTGGCGCAGTCCAAACGAATCCTGGAGCGAGCCAAATCGTTCGGGTTTGCGATCAAGGCGCACGTGGACGAATTCACAAACCTCGGCGGAAGCCGCATGGCAATCGAGCTTGGGGCCGTTTCGATAGATCATCTTGATGCTATTTCCGATGACGAAATCAATTTTCTTGCGGCATCCGAGACGATCGGCGTGATTACTCCAACGGTGAACTTCAACTTCGGCTCTTCGCAATTTGCACATGCGCGGCGGCTAATCGATGCGGGATGCGCAGCCGCGCTTTCGACCGATTACAATCCGGGTTCTGCTCCGTGTCCGTCGCAGCCGGCGGCAATGGCAATCGCCTGCCGATATCAGAAACTTTCGCCCGCCGAAGCGCTAAATGCCGCGACGATAAATGCGGCATTCGCCGTCGGCCTGGGCGGAACCCATGGTTCGATAGAGATAGCCAAGAATGCGAATTGCTTGATTATAGATGTTGAAGATTATCGCGAAATCGCCTACGAATTCGGCGGCAATGCTGTCGCCGCGCTGATGATTGACGGTAAGATTGTTTATGACAACGGCAGAATTTGAAAAGTGCTCAATGCGCTTGCGAGGCTGGGAGTCCTGCAAATTTCATCGAGCGGTTTTTCGATGAGTTGCGACAGACCGGTGCGGCCGAATACACGTATCAGGGAGCGAATCTCTACCACGGCACCGTTTGGACCCGAGCTGAAAGAGGACAGGATCGTGAGCTGGCGGGAATATCAGCACAAATCCATTGACGACTATCAAGAATTTTGGACCCCGGAGATAAATGAGCGAGATTCTGATTGACGGAGAGAATCTGACCTTCGAACAGGTGCTCGCGGTTGCCAATGGAAAGGCGGGCGAGCCACGCGTTGCGCTCGCCGAAACGGCAGAGCGAAATGTCGAACGCTCGGCCCGTGCCGTAGATGCGCTTATCGCTCGGGGCGAAATTGCTTACGGCATCACCACGGGTTTCGGCGCCTTCAAAGACAAAATTATCAGCCGCTCGGAGGTCGAGCAGCTGCAGCGCAACATAGTGCTCAGCCATGCAGTGGGCGTCGGTAATAGGTTCGATAGGCCCACCGTCCGGGCGATAATGCTTATTCGCGCCAACACGCTTGCTCGCGGTTTTTCGGGCATAAGACTGCACACGCTACAGATGATTTTACATTTGCTGAATCTGGGCGTGCATCCCGTGATCCCCGAAAAGGGCAGCCTTGGAGCCAGCGGCGACCTCGCCCCGCTGGCCCATTTTGCATGCGTTCTTATCGGCGAGGGCCGGGCGGAATTTAAAGGAGAGGTTGGAACCGGTGCCGAAGCACTCGCGCGCGCGGGCCTGCAACCCATCAAGCTCGCGGCAAAGGAAGGACTTGCATTAACAAACGGAACGACGGTGATGACGGCTGTGGGCATTCTTGAAACAGCGCGGGCGAGACGACTCGCCGACACCGCGGACATTGCTGGAGCGCTTTCGATGGAGGCACTGAACGGGACTTTGAAGGCATTCGACGAGCGAATTCACGAGCTCAGGCCGCATCCGCGACAAATTGAGTGTGCCCGCCACGTTCGCGAACTACTTGAGGGCAGCGAGATGCTGCGCGGTCACGATCCAAGCAATGTGCAGGATGCGTACACGCTCCGGTGCATTCCGCAGGTCCACGGAGCCTGCCGCGACGCTGTTGCCTACGCCGAATGGCTTTTGAAGCTGGAGCTGAATGCCGTGACCGACAATCCCTTGATCTTTGCGGGCGAGGAAAGCGAAAGCGAATGGCAAATCGAGGTGATATCCGGAGGTAATTTTCACGGTGAGCCGCTGGCCCTCGCGTTCGATTATTTGACGATCGCTTTGACCGAGCTTGGCAATATCTCTGAACGCAGAACGATGCGGCTGACCGACGAATCGTCAAATGCCCACGTGCTGCCCGCGTTTCTGACCGAAGACGGCGGACTAAATTCTGGATTTATGATCGTGCAATACACCGCGGCGGCCCTTTGCACGGAAAATAAAATCCTCGCGCACCCTGCGAGCGTCGACACGATTCCGAGTTCGGCGAATGTGGAAGATCACGTCTCGATGGGCGCGACAGCGGCGTTAAAACTTCGGCAAGTAAGAAGCAATCTTGAAAGCATATTGTCGATTGAGCTTTTTTGTGCCGCGCAGGGAGTAGATCTGCGGCGAAGACGGTCTAAGAAAAAGCATTCGCTCGGAAAGGGCACGGCGCCGATCTATGCAAAGATTCGCAAGCGCGTGCCTTTTATCGAGCGAGACGAGTATTTGAAAGAGCATCTCGACGCGGTGACGGAAATCGTGGTCGGCCTTGAATAGTTTTCGATGAAAAAGCGGATTTCTCTTTTCCCATCAGCTGCGGCGCCCGGTCAAGAACGCGAACGAGCTTTGTCACCAGTTTCGATTTTCGCTGTACTCTTTTTCGTTTTTGCGTCGCCCGTAGTTGCCACCGAGCCGGCTCCTTTTGTGAAATTTCTGATAACTCGGATCGCCGAGGACGCCGGCGATAAAACGAAACTGTCGGTCAAGGACTTTTACGCGTTCTGCCCGATTAACGATAGCGAATTCGTGCGACGCGTTCTTCAGGAATACGGCGCAATTTATTCTTCCGTTGCGATGGGTCATTTGCCAAAACGCTGCTATTTTGCCAATGCGGGCGAGGTTGAAAATTTTCAACGGGTGCTCAAAGTTTCGCGCTCATCCATGGACGGGGCAGAAATCGTTTTGGATGCTGCGGCGATGAAATCGCTACTGAATGCACGCGCAGAGGCAGAGCGTCTGAATCTGAAATTGACGCCGCTCGATGGCTCGATTGCCGCAACACGCAGCTTTTACGACACCGTGCGTCTGTGGAATGCTCGCGTTCTACCGGCCTTACGATCTTGGACGGCAACGGGACGCATTTCCCAGCAAGACGCCGACGCGATTGTTGAATCGGCGCTCATACCTCAAGTCGAAAAAGTGATAAAACTGGAACGGGACGGACTATGCTTCGCGCCTGACCGGCGACGCTCGATTTTTACGTCGGCAGCCCCGCCGGGCACATCGCAGCATTTATTGATGCTAGCCTTTGACATTGTTCAGCACGGCGATCGCAGAGTCGTCGCTATACTTAATCGCCACGGTTGGTACCAAACGATCCTCGGCGACCCGGCCCACTTTACGTTTTTAGGGGAAGAGGAGCGCGAACTGCCCGCTCGTGGGCTTCGATTCTTGTACAGCGGCAATCATGCTTACTGGGTGCCGAATCTCGCTTCAAATCCCTCGTGTAGGTCTAACGACTGACCAGATTAACCGGGGCCGGATAACCTTTCCCTAGGAGCTCGGCTAACTGAAATGTAGCTTCCTTTTTGCCCTTGATATTCCGGGTCACCCGGTCACTTTGCTCATTTTTATTCGTGTTTTTATTCGTATTGGCTTTCTCCTGTCGGTTTTCGATGTCGACAGGTTTTCCGGTCGCACCCGTCCCCATCGATTCCAGTCCGGCAAGAATCTTCTCGCGGTCGGCCGGCTGCAGCGACTCAAAAGAAACACCGACGCCATCAAGCACGCGTCGCAAATTATCCTCGGTGTTCGTGCCGTATTCGTAAACGTCGCGATAGATTTTGAGCTGGCCATTTTCGACGACGATCGTCTCGTAACGCAGTTCGACGAGAACGGGTTGACCAAGCTTCACATCTTTGGTTCGGTCTTTCTCCTTCAAATAGCCGTTAATTGTCTCTGGCGAAATCTGACTACCGGACAATGCGGATATTTCGGAGGCAAAATCCCGTATTTGGGTATTCGTCAGACCAACGCAGCCGTGCGATGCAAATGTGCCCAGCCGTGAAGGATCTTTGCCGCCGTGAATAAGAGACGGCAGCCCGATCGGAATCTTGATCCGCCCGAGCGGATTGTCTTTACTTCCTGCCGCTACGGTTTTACCGGGCGCGAATTTTCCCTTGACCCAAGGCTGGTCCGGCGGTGTCCATGTGGGATTAAAGATAATCGTCTCAGCTTTTCGCAAGCCCGTGGGCAGTGGAAATTCCGGATAACCGATACCGACGCGATAGGTCTTTTTCAATTGACCGTTTTCGAAAATGTCCATTCGATAAGCAGGGGCATTTACGACAACGCGCGTATCGGTCGGAACTGCGTTGGGTCGAGCCACCTCGATCCCGACACCGCCGCCGGAAATACGCTTTCGTAACACATCCAAAAACCGGGCGCTTTTTTCCTCGCCGAGAATTTCCCGAATTTTCTTTTCAGCGTTCGAAACGGCGGATCTCGTCGAA
>JBHENZ010000314.1:0-16443 GCA_046261815.1 Pyrinomonadaceae bacterium
ACGGCAGCCTTTCTTCGATCTCCGCAATTTCTAAGTTTGCCATCTCGCGCATCCCGTCGTCGTCGGCAAGTGCAAGCAGATCGTTGGCTCCGTCAAGGTGGGCCCGCAGTTTTTTGACTTCTCTATATTTCTCGACAATCTCGCCTAGCGCCCGATGCTGCTTCATCGTCTTCGCGTACACTTTCATGTCCGACATTATCTCGGGCGAAGAGATCTGCTCCGTTAATTCTTCGTAATTTTTTTCGATTTGAGCGAGTTTTTCAAGCATATTTTTTGCCCACGAATCGGTGCGAATAATACGAATAAAGAATCAAACATTCGCGTTCGTTCGCCTTTTCGCGGGCTACCTTCAACTTGTCTGTGGTTCGAGTCTTAGCGATTCGTTGAGAGCCACAATTGCAACTTCAAGCTGCTGCTCGTCCGGTTCCTGCGTTGTGATGTTTTGCAGCCAGATTCCGGGCAGCGTCATCAGTTTGAAAACAGTGCTCGATTCCTTTTTGGCTGCGTAGCGAATGACTTCGTAAGAAAGTCCCGCGACGAGCGGCATAAGGGCGACGCGAACAAGCAGGTTGAGCCACATCGCATCGAACTTAATCACCGAAAACAGCACTATCGCCACGAGCATCACGACCATCAAAAACGATGTTCCGCACCGCGGGTGCTGCCGTTTCTGCAACCCGGCATTATCCGGCGTAAGATCGAGCCCTTTCTCCCACGTGAAAACGGTCTTGTGCTCCGCACCGTGGTATTCGAACACGCGTCGAATGTCCTTCGCGTACGACATCGAGAAAATCATCGTCACGAAGAACAGCACCCGAACCAGGCCGTCAATCAGATTGAAAGCGACCCACGAATACGGCTTTGCTTCCCACAAATAGGCCATGACCGTTTCCCACCAGCCAGACGTCGCCGCAATCCTTGGAAGCTCAGCCCAACCGAGATTGATGAACAAAACGTTCGTAAGAAGGAGCGGTGCCACGACGAAAAGCAGGATATTGAAAGTAAGTGCAAAAATAATCGAGCCGATCGCGCTTGCCGACTGGCTTTTAGTTTTCACCGGCACTTTTTCGGGCCTCACAACCTTTACCGGTGCTTTTGTAAAACTCGTGTCGGTCGTTCCTTCTTCCAACGCATGTTCCGGCTGCAAATTTAGTATTTTAACCGCCTCTTCCTGCGCCTTTAAATCGTCTTCATAAATGCGTGCCGAAAAATTTAAGGCCTTGATGCCGAGAGCCATCGACTGAATCAAAGTCGCTCCGCCCCGCAGCACGGGCCAGCCGAGCCACTTATATTTATCGCTCCATTTCGGCAACCTTTCAGCCGTGCGGACGATCAAACCATCCGCGCGCCGACACGCGATGGCATATGCCGAAGGCGTCCGCATCATCACGCCTTCCATGACGGCTTGTCCGCCGACGATAAGATCACGCTCGACCGCAAAGATCGAGTGAATAAACTTTAGCTTTCGCGAACTTAAACCTGTTTTCATACCGGTCAATTGACGCCAGTTCGACGTTGTTTGTTGCCCTCGTTCGTGTCGCTCGATTTCTTGATGACGCTAAATTGGCCATTGCTTTCGAGACGACACTCTTTGACGTCCGCAACGTCCTCGACGCCCTGCTGCCGCAATTGGCTCATAACTTCATCTTCGATAAGCATCTCGCTCTCCATATTCTTTTTTTGAAATTTGCCGTCCTTTACAAGCAGCAACGGCTGTGGCTCAATGATTTTGGCCATCAAGGGCGATTTGAATCCGGCCCAATCAATCGCAAAATCCCAAAAGATAATTGTCCCGATCAGCACCAGTGCTTCGACAACCGATTTTGAGTCGCCGGCCATTCCATTTTGCGCTGCGTCCGCGATTATGACGATTACCAGCAAGTCAGCCATGCTGACTGAACCCGATTGTCGCCGGAAGACCCTTAACAGAACGAACATGCCGAGGTACATCAGCGTCCCGCGCACGATCATTTCGAGCACTGATGTCTCGGGAGTAAAAACTTGACGCCAATCGATGTCGAACAGCTTTTCCACGCGTAGTATGCAGAAACGATTAACGCCGACTCTTTTTCAGCTGTCGCCGGTGTACCTCAAGCACACCTTTAGCGAGCGGCGACGAAAGGTCGGCGTCAGGATTGTTAACGGCTAATACTGATGCGAGATCAGTGTCATCGAGCCAAACGGTAAATTAAGCTTCTTTTTGTGAAGCGGCACCTCGAGCGTAACGCTTATTGAACCGGTCGACCCGGCCGGCAGTATCTACGAGCTTTTGCTTGCCGGTAAAAAACGGATGACAGTCCGAACAAATTTCCACATGCAGATCCTCCCCAAGCGTGGAACGCGTCTTGAAGGAGTGTCCGCAAGCGCAAACGACGTTAATTTCCTTATAGTTTGGATGTATCTCTTGCTTCATTCTTTTTATAGTTTCAACTCCGAAAAAAAGCGAAACAATTATTATATCAACATCAAAACGCGTCAGTCAATAATCGCGGGATGGGATGAGTAAGTAAGTTCTTTCTTCCCAAGGTTTACCAAGCAAAATTTCATGTTGCTATGTATCCTCTGTGGAACCTTCCACAATTGGCGGACAAAGTAGACTACCTTTTGACAACGCTTTCATAAGTCTCGATCCAATCTTTCGTTGTCATCTTCGACGCAAGCTCGCCGATCAGCGCAACGGGCACGTCGTCCGGCTTCTTAAATCGTAGGCAGGATTTACCCATGTCCAGCTTTTTCGTTGAGTGGTTCGGCCATTCGGCGTGAAACCACTCGAGCAAATTCTGGTCCGAATAAAGGCCCAGATGATAGACGGCGATGTGATTTTTCTGCGAGGCTAGACCCATAAATGGCAGCGGCTGTTTTGGATCGCAGTGATACCCTGCAGGGTAAATTTTGTGTGGCACAACCCAACCAAGCATGCCGTAACCCATTATCTCCTCGAATCCGTTTGGAATATTTTTGTTAATGGCCGCTCGCAAACCTTCGATCGCCGGACGCCGGTCATCGGGAAGTTCGGCAATATATTTATCGGGTGTCGTTGCTTTTGATTGCATAGGATCAATTTTCCTGACCCGCCGATTTTAGCGCGCGTTCGCTACAAAGCAACGTTTCCAAACGCTGGTTCTTTATATCGAACGATTCCTTCAGCTGCTCGATCTGCTCTCTCGACTTTCCATCGTCTCTTGCCCGAACGCTCTTGATGCCGATCAGCATATTATTCTTCGGCGTATGCTGGGTCGGAACGAAATCGAAGAGATGTGTTCGATAACCATTTTTTTCGAGCAGCAGGGAACGCATACCGTCCGTGACGATCTCGGCCGTGCGTTCGAGCATCGTGCCGTGTTTGAGAACGCCGGCGAGAGCCGTCGGCGATTTGATTTGTTTTCTTATTTCTTTATGACAGCAGGGAGCGGCGATTATCATCGATGCATTTGCGATGATGCCTTTGTACAACGCGTCGTCCGTCGCCGTGTCGCAAGCGTGAAGGGCGATCAAGATGTCCGTAGACGGCGAGTGAAAGTCGGCGATTGTCCCGTGCTCGAACCTCAAGTTTTCGAAGCCACATTCGATTGCAACCCGATTGCAGAGTTCGACCAAATCCGGCCGGGCTTCGATGCCCGTGACCGTCACGTTCCTTTTCATTTGATTCTTGAAGAAATCGAAAACAGCGAACGTGAGATAGCCTTTACCCGAACCCATATCCACAATCGATAAATGGTCCTTATCCTTTAGCCGTGATTTCTCGACGTGCGAGCCGACGATCTCGACAAACTTATTGATCTGTCGCCACTTGCCATGCTGCTTGTCTTTCACTTTACCGTCGGTTGTCGTGATGCCGAGCAAATAGAGGTACCGGCTCGCCCGATCGATCATCGCCCGCTTGACTCGATCGTGAACTTGCGAACCGACGGCCGAGCGTGACGATGCCGAACGGTGAAGTCGGCTCTTTCCTTTCTTACTGATTTCGAGCTGAAAATCTGTGTCCAAAGCGACGAGATTTGCGGCAAAGAAATCGGATCCGAGCACTCGGGCAACGAGCCCGACCGTTTCATCGAGCGAAAAATTTTTGATAACGTCGCGTGTTTTATAGCGGTAAGTAAAAGATAAGAGCGGCCGGCTCCGAATGATGACAGGGCCAATTAGAATCCGTTGCAGTTGCGTGTCCGAGCCTTTATAATTGCCTAACGTACATTTCACAAACGTTTCTTCCTTCAGACTTTTCTGAAATTCTTTGAGAAACTGTTCGCGAGAATCTGCCATGGAATCAACTAGCGTAGCACAATCAAACGACCATCCGAACGCGATCGATGTTCGGCGATTTGTCGAATCTATCGCATATTTGTTGAGAGAAGCATTTGAGGGTTCCCCCGAGGGCCAGGCGAGTGCATTTCTCGATCCCGGTGTTGGAATTTTTTCGACCGTTGGCGACTTGTCGGCCGAACAGGCGTCGCAAAATGTTAACGGCACGACAGTCGCCGCCCACACCGAGCACGCAAAATTTTATCTCGACCGCCTGTGCGAGTTCATCAACGGCCGCACCGAAAAGGTGAATTGGGAAGACAGCTGGCTGATCGAAACCGTCAATGAAGACGAATGGCAAGCTCTGCAAACGACGGTTCGGAAAACTTATGAAAACGTATTGCGCTGTATCGCTGCCATAGACGAATGGACCGACGCTCGTACCGGCATGGCCGTCGGAATGGTCGCTCATACGGCTTATCATTTGGGAGCCGTAAGGCAACTGGTTAAGAGTGTTTCGTCCAGGGATGAACACAGATAGACCGATATCAGCGTCCTCTGACGACGAGTTTGTATGCAGAAAAATCTTTTTCATTTAGCTTTCCCCGTTCACGACCTGGCTGCGGCCAGAGAATTTTACGGCGGCATTCTCGGGTGCGCTGAAGGTCGAAGTTCAGCCTGTTGGATTGATTTTGATCTTTACGGCCATCAGATCGTGACGCACCTCGCACCCAACTCCGCTGGCGTGCAAACCTCAAATTCGGTCGATGCTGACGATGTGCCGATTCCGCATTTCGGCATTGTGCTGCGGATGGATGAATGGAAAATGCTGGCTGAAAGATTGCGGGCGAAAAACGTCGAATTTATTATCGAGCCAAAGATACGCTTCAAAGGCGAAACTGGCGAGCAGGCGACGATGTTCTTTCTCGACCCAAGCGGAAACGCGCTTGAATTTAAAGGCTTCAACGATTTCTCGCAAGTATTTGCTAAGTAGTCCATTTTCAGCTTTTAGTTTTCAGTTTGTTCGTGGGTTGGATTCGGAAAAACTGAAAACTGAAAAGGTAAAAACTGAAGATGAAATCGTGAGTCCGCGGAGCCTCGTAGCTTTTTCGAGTGAGTAAAGCCTCGATCATTATTATTGGCGGCGGCGTGGTCGGCGTGAGCGTGGCGTATCACCTCACGAAGCGCGGCGTGAAAGAAGTTTTAATTCTTGAGGCCGAATCCGAGCAGGGAAAAGGGTCGACGGGAAAAGCGACCGGCGGCGTTCGTGCGCAGTTTGAAACGGACATCAATATTCTGATGTCCAAATACTCGATTGACTACTTTCGTAATTGGGAATTCGATTGCGGTTACGATCCAAAAGGGTATCTTTTTTTCGCGACAGCGGAAGATCAGTTAGAAAATCTAAAAAGAAATGTTAAGAGGCAGCGAGAGCTCGATGTCAGGGATGTCGAATTAATTGACGCTGCGACAATCGGAAAACGCGTTCCAGGAATGCGGTGTGAGGACATTGCCGGCGGCACTTTCGGTGCTGGCGATGGCTTTATCGACCCGATAGCGGTGATGAACGGATTTACGGAAGGTGCCGTCAGATGTGGTGCCAAGATTAAGTTTTCCACCCGCGTTACATCCATCAACGTCAGCGGCGGAAAGGTCGAATCAGTGACGACCCTTCACGGCGAGATTGAATGTGACAAAGTCGTTCTTTGCACGGGAGCAAACGCAAGGGAATTGGCAGCGACGGCGGGCATCGATCTGCCGGTTGAGCCGCAATGGAGACGAATAGTTTGGGCACGAAGCGCTTCGCCGCTGCCCGATGATTTGCCGATGGTGATAGACGTCGGGACCGGTTTTCATTTTCGGCCGGCCCGGAGTTTCGTAAATCCCCGCGGCTCAGTGGAGAGAACGACCCCGACCGCCCAAAGTGGCGGCCTCCCCTCCGTTGTAAGGAGGGGAGCGTTCAAGAACCCGCCCGCGGACGCAGGGGGTTCTGACCTGCGCGATGTTTTACTTGCATACCCGGATGCGAATGGCGAGCATGCGCAGAGCGCCGGATTTGACGAACAATTTATCGGAAAAATTTACGAACAGGTGAATCGACGTACGCCATTTTTATCGGACAGCACTGTCATCACCGAAAAATGTCGATCCGGACTCTACGAAAATACGCCCGACCATCATGCAATACTTGGCGGGTGTGAGATCGAAGGACTTTATTTTGCAAACGGGTTCAGCGGTCACGGCGTGATGCACTCGCCCGCAACGGGACGCGCGTTAAGCGAAATCATCCTCGACGGGCACTCAAGTTTTCTTGATGTTTCCTGCCTATCGATAAAGCGTTTTGAGAGCGGCGATCTTCTTCACGAAAGTGGATTCGTTTAAGTTTGAGACAGCAGTTTTATTAACAGTGACTACCGCATTAATTCATCATCCCATTTTCGAAAAGCACGATACGGGTTACGGGCATCCCGAAACTTCTCAGCGTTACCGCGTCATCATCGATGCTCTTAACGGCGATTCGGATTTAAAAAGGCGCGTTGTCGAGCTCACCCCGGAAAAGGCATCGCAGGGCGGCATCCAGGCGGCACATACAAAAGAACATTTTCGGACGGTGGAAGACGCATTCGCGGGTGGAATCGAAAGGCTCGATGCGGATACGGTGATCTCGATGCAGTCATTCGACGCCGCACTTTATGGCGCGGGCGGCGCGTGTCGTGCGATCGACGCCGTTATGGGCGGTGAGACGAAAAACGCTTTCGTCGCCGTCAGGCCGCCGGGCCATCACGCTACCGCCGAGCGGGCGATGGGTTTCTGCCTTTTCAACAATGTAGCTGTCGCCGCACGCTACGCGCAAAATCGTTACAAGGAAATTGACCAAGTGGCCGTTATCGACTGGGACGTTCACCATGGAAACGGCACGCAGGGGATTTTTTACACCGATCCGAGCGTTTTCTTTTTTTCGATGCATCAATATCCGTGGTATCCCGGCACGGGCTCGCGCGGCGAGACGGGGCACGGCCGCGGGCTGGGAACGTCGATTAATATACCCGTCAAGGCACACACACCGGCGGAAACTCAAAAAAGAAATTTCGACGATGCGATTGGCGAGATTGCATCTGCTTTTACGCCCGACCTGATCATCCTTTCCGCCGGGTTCGACGCTCATTTGACCGACCCGCTCGGACAGTTGCGCATCGAGGACGACGATTTTGTGTCAATGACCGACACGGTGCTCGACTGGGCCAACCAGGTTTGCGAGGGACGCGTGATCTCGTGTCTGGAAGGCGGATACAACCTCGAAACGCTGGGCGAGACGGTTCGAAGGCACGTTCATGCGTTGGCGTCGACTTGAGTCTTGCTGCGACGCAGGGAATTTGTGCTAGAATCTCCCTCGCCGGACCCTAGTTTTTTACTTTTCAATTTAGGAGTAAACCTATGCCCGACGTCGAGACTACGTGCGTGCAGTGCAAGGAAGTTTTTCTCTTCACCGAAAAGGAGCAGGAGACTTTTTACCAGCGCAACATGATGGCACCGAAGCGATGCGCAAAGTGTCGTTCGAAAAAAGCCGTTACCGGCGATGAGGCTTCCAAAAGGTTCGAGATAATTTGCGACCACTGCGGCAAAAGAGACCAGGTGCCGTTCCAGCCGAAAATCGGTCGTACCGTTTTTTGCCGCGAATGCCATGAAGCGAATCGTTCGAAAGCGCGGCATGTATAAACCGATTTTGATTTTGAGTCCTTTCAAATCCGCACAGAATATTCTTGTCATTTTTTGGCTTACGAACGGGAACCGGTTTTGAGTTTACATCTTCCTGTTTTTTCAGAGTATAGAAATGCCTCGATTCGAAACCGTCAACTATTCGATCGCTAAAGGTGTCGCTGTCGTCGAGATGAATCGCCCTGACGCCTTGAACGCCCTTTCGCTGCAGCTTTCGCGCGATCTAGCTTCCGCGATCGAGATGGCGAATCGCGACAAGGCACGTGCAGCGATTTTGACCGGATCGGGCAGGGCATTTTGCTCCGGCGGCGATCTGCGCGAGATGCAAACCATCGGCAAAGCAGAGGGCCGTGTCGAGGCATTTCTCGACGAGCCTTTGCTCGCTTTGCATAAAGTCATACGGCAAATACGTGAAGCGCCGATGCCTTTTATCGCTGCAGTAAACGGCGTGTGTGCCGGTGCCGGAACAAATTTTGCACTCGCGTGCGATATCGTTTTGGCGGCGGATATCGCGACTTTTAACGCGGCGTTTGTTAGAATCGGTCTTTCACCCGATTGCGGCGGCACGTACTTTCTACCGCGTGCGATAGGCGAGAAACTCGCCGCGGAACTTTTTATGACCGGCGACACGCTCACCGCCGAAAGGGCCGCTCAAATCGGTATGATCAATCGCATCGTTCCCGCAAACGAGCTGATCGATGCCGCGAAAGATTTGGCCGAGCGTTTGGCCGCGGGCCCGGCCGGCTCAATTGGCCGAATAAAGCGGATGTTGAATACGTCGTTTCAGAATTCACTCGAATCACAGCTTTTGCTCGAGCACGAGTGTCAGCTCGAATCGGGAAGGTCAGCCGATTTTAAAGAAGGCGTCGCGGCATTTTTCGAGAAACGTGACGCGAAATTTGTCGGCCGATAAACGGCTCTGTAACACGAAATCTGAAGCCACCACTCGGTGGCTTTTTGTTGTATCTGAGCCACATTCATAAAAGTGCATCAGAGCTTTTGACATTTCGGACGGTTGAAATTAAATTGTATGTTCTGAAATTGAAAGTCGTTTTCAATAACTTATTCCGCCCCGGCGGTTCCTCAGATTCTTATGAAAATTTATCTAGCGAAAATACTAATGGTGTCGGTGATGCTTGCGACTGCGGCAGGCTTTGTTTTTAGTCAGCGACGAAGCGACGAAGTACTTGGGCGCGTGCTGGACGGCAATGGGGCGGTAATAGCCGGGGCCGAGATCAGCCTTTTTAGCGACGATATCAGGTTCACGCGCGTGACGACCTCGGGAAGGGACGGCAGCTTCGGGATTAAGGGGCTGGTTCCCGGGAAATACCGCCTCACCGTCGCCTTCGCGTCTTACGGAGCGCAGCAACGAGAGATGATTTTGCCGACAAATGAAGCCATTGAAATTCGAATGAATCCAGAACAGATTGCGGCCGAGGTTTCCGTTACCTCGAGTTTTTTGGCGGGTACGGTTGAGAGTTTAAAAGACATACCCGGCTCTGTCGAGCGGCTCGATGCGACAACGCTTGAGAACAGCCGTGTTCTTAGCCCCTCGGAAGCTCTACGTAAACTGGCGGGCGTCCATGTGCGCGACGAGGAGGGTTTTTGCTTGCGCCCGAATATCGGGATCCGTGGCACCCATCCGACCCGCTCCACCAAGGTGCTGCTTTTAGAAGACGGTTCGCCGCTAACTTACGCACCCTACGGCGATAACTCGTCTTACTATCACCCGCCGATCGAAAGATACCATTCGCTCGAGGTTTTGAAGGGATCGGGGCAAATTGCTTATGGCCCTCACACCATCGCGGGAATAGTGAACTATCTTACGCCCAATCCACCAACGAAGCCGTCCGCCAGTGTAAAGCTAGAAGGCGGCAACCGGAAATTTTTTAATGGTGCGGCAAGCGGCGGCGCGACGTTCGGCAATTTCGGCTTCATGACAAATTTTGCGCACAAGCGCACCGAAGGCACGAAGGAAAACACCTTCTTCAAAATATACGACCTTTCCAATAAGGCAATATATCGATTAAACGATCGTAATGCCTTTACGGCGAAGTTTTCGTTTCTGCGCGAAGCTTCTAACCTCACCTACACCGGCGCGACCGAGGCAGAATATGCCGCAGATCTGCGCGGGAACATCTTTAGAAACGACTTTTTCTATGGGCGACGCTACGGCTTCAACCTGCAGCACGCCTTCGTCCTTACGTCCCGCGTAAATATAACTACCAGTTTTTATTCAAACTATTTTTCGCGCGATTGGTGGCGACAGAGCTCCAACTCGTCGCAGCGGCCAAACCGGCTCAACCTTGACGCCGATTGCCGAAGTATCGCCGACCTCAACACAACCTGTGGCAACGAAGGCCGTCTGCGCGATTACTTTGTGATCGGTATCGAGCCGCGTCTAAACGCCCAGTTCAGGCTCGGTGCCCTCGAAAACGATCTTGCCGCCGGCTTTCGCATCCATCGCGAGGAGCAGGACCGCCTGCAGAAGAACGGCGATCTTCCCGACTCGCGCGAGGGTGATATCGCCGAGAATAACGAGCGGCAGACGTTGGCGTACTCCGGATTTATACAGAACCGTTTTTTATGGAAGCATCTGGCGATCACGCCCGGACTGCGAGTCGAAAAGATCAAACATCAACGGTCGAACCTTCTCGCCAACGGCGGCATGGGAGCAACTGGGACGACGGGTTTGACCGAGTTCATACCGGGTTTGGGGGTGGCGTATTCGGGCGTGAAAAACACGACGATTTTCACCGGGGTCCACAGAGGGTTTGCACCGCCACGCGTGGAAGACGTTGTGACGAATACGGGGGGCGTTGTCGATCTGGATTCGGAACGTAGTTGGAGCTACGAGGGCGGTGTTCGAACGAGACCGATTCGCGGAGTCGAGCTTGCTGCGACCGTGTTCCGGAACGATTATGGAAATCAGATTGTTGCCGCCTCGATCGCGGGCGGAACAGCTTTTACAAATGGGGGGCGAACCCTGCAGCAGGGTTTCGAGTTCACGGGCCGTCTGGATACAGGGTCGCATACGGGCTCGCCTCATAATTTTTACATTTATACCGCCTACACCTACATCCCGTTGGCCGAATTTCGCGGCGAGAGACTTAGCACCATCACATCACCATCCGTCTTGAACCGTCTCTGCCCGTCGGGTCGTCGAATTTCAGCAACAGAATGTTCGATTACCGTAAATCGACTGCCTTACGTTCCTAAACAAACGATGGCGACGAGTTTTGGATATTCCCATCCGGCCGGGTTCGACGGGTTCATCGAAAACGTTTTCGTCGGACGGCAATTCGGCGATGACCTCAACAGCGTGAATCCGGAACCTAATGGACAAACCGGAGCAATACCCGCACAAACTTACTGGAACGCGACCGCCAATTACCGGATCGAGCGGTGGCGAACGACGCTTTTCCTAACGGCCAAGAACATTTTCGACCGCACCTCAATCGTAGACCGGTCGCGGGGAATTTTACCGTCCGGGCCGCGACTCATTCAGGTCGGGACGAAACTGAATTTTTAGTCCTGCGGCCGGCTTACTTTCGATGACCTTGCGATTTCCTTGTAGCCTGCTGGCCGGGGTCGTGATTTTTATCATGTCAATTACCGGCGGCAATACCGCCGGTCGCTTCGGTGGGTGTTAGCGTTTATTCTGTTTCGAGCATGATTTCGCTAACGTACGTACAACTGATTCGTTCGAATCGAAACTTTAGAAATTTGCTTGCCGGGCAGGTGATTTCCGAGTTGGGGAACTGGTTTAATTTTATCGCCAGCCTGGGTTTGGTACGCCTTGTCAGCGAAGCGTCGCCAACAGCCGCGGGCGTTTTGTTCGTGTGCCGGCTGCTGCCATTTGCTGTATTCTCGCCGATCGCAGGCACTTTCGTCGACCGATTCTCCCGGCGGCAGGTGATGATCGCGACCGACCTTGCTCGGGTAGCCGTCGCGCTCGTGTTTCTGCTTGTGTCGAGTTCCGAGGACCTTTGGATCGCCTACACCGCAACCGTCTTGCTCTCGACATTCGGTGCTTTTTTTGACGGAGCGAAAACTGCCGCAACGCCGAATCTCACCGGTCCGGAAGGTTTACTTGCGGGCACGGCACTTATGTTCTCGTCGAGATTTTTGCTGATGGCGATCGGCTCGGCGCTCGGCGGATGGGCGGCGGCCGTATTCGGTTACCAAGCGGCTTTTTTGATCAACGCGGCGTCGTTTCTTGCATCGGCGATTACGGTCTGGTTGATTCCTGAGGAAGCCACTCGCGACGACGCGACGGCCGAACGTATGGCGGGAACCGGCGCGCGCGCACCTTTCTTCAAAGAGCTAGGCGACGGCTTGCGTTACACCGTCAACAATCATTTTGCCGCGACGATTCTGATTTTGAACGTTATTTGGGCGACGGGCGGCGGGGCGATCAACGTTATCTTCGAACGCATGGGCGGCGTATATTTTGCGACGACCGAAAATTTGAATCCCGATATCGCCGTCGCGCTAATGTGGACTGCAGCCGGTCTCGGTTTAACGCTCGGCATGCTTATCGCTCACAGGACGTCGATTTATCTCAACCGTTCAGGTTCGCAGAGCCTTTTTATCGGCTGGACGCTGATTATTCACGGCGTTCTTTTCTCCTTTGCCGGTCTTGTTCAGTCGCTTTGGTTGTTTTTGTTTCTCACCTTTATCTCCCGGGCGATTATCGGTGTTGAATATGCGATTCAGGAAACGTTGTTCCAGCGCAGCCTGCCGGATTTCATCCGAGGGCGTATCTCTACGTTGGATCGCGGCGCGGAACTAACTATGTTCGGAGCATCGAGTTATTTTGCCAGCGAGGCGATGTATTACATCACGCCGCAGACCTTGACGGTGATTTCTGGAATTTTGTCAGCCGGCGCAGGGCTGGTGTGGTTTTGGCGAGGCCGTTATGGCATATACGGCCGCCCACAAGCATTCACGCCGTAACAATCACTGCTTTTGCACCGGTGAGCTCTGAAAAGTCTTTTGTAAAAACCGCCTCGACGCGTCGGCCTGAGCGATTGATCGCGTCGGAAACGTCCTGCGTCGAAATAAACCCGCTTTCGACCAACGCGATCGCCCAGCTGCGAATGTGTCCAGCGGTCCTGAGAGTTTGTTCGAGCAGCTCGAGATATTGAGATTTTGTTTCGACCGGCGTGCCCAGTTTTCCCGGCCGCGGCGGATCGCCAGCCGGCCAGTTGTCACCGCCCCGGAGCCATTCGTCTCGCCACGCATTTTTTCCTCGTGCCGGGTCGGCCCTGACTGAAACCGTCGCCGGCAGACGGAGAAACATTACATCGGCGCGGCTCTCCGCAATAAAATCGTCGGTGCTTTCGTTGTGTGAAGTGTTGTTTTGGCCGTTGTTGACCGGTGCGGGAAATATCGACCACAGCCGACGGAACACGGCTGACAACGGCTGGCGATACTCGAGCGATTCGGCAATGAACGAGTTTGAATAATCGCCCACTCGCATCGCGAGACTTGCGGCGATCGAGAATTTGAATGGTGATTGAAGTCGATCCAAATTTTGGCGCACGTTATCAAACCACCACGAATCGGTCTCGTTAAAGTAATTGCGAAGGGCAGCATTTTTGAGCTTATATCGAGGAATGTAGACGTCTTCGAGCACGGCGGCGACCTCGTCCTCTGTCAAAACTTCCAAGTTGTTTTGGATCACAGCGGCCGATCGCGTCCAATCCGAGCGTGCGAGATCATTGGTTGAAACGCGTGTACCACGGCGTTTGAGATAAACACCAAGTGCGGGATCCCCCATCAAGGGTATCGCGATCGAATGAAAGTCGAGACGCCGCAGAACGTTAAGATCGAATGCAAGCCAGCTCTGCGGCAGCGCTTTTGTAAGTACGGTCATGCGGCCGCCTCCCCCTGATTATTAGACTCGATCTGATGCTGCCTATTATCTGACGGTTTTTCGATCACGTAATTCAGCGAGAAAAAAGCTTTCAGTATCACGGGATCAAATTCGATTCCCGCCCATTCGGTCATATACTGTTTCGCTTCGGCTTCGGTCATGGCTCGGCGGCGCGGGCGATCGTCCGTCAACGCAGAAAACGAATCGGCCACGCGAATAATGCGGGCCGCAAAAGGAATTTGCTCGCCCCCGAGTTTGTCCGGATAGCCCGAGCCGTTCCACCATTCCTGGTGCCATCGGATCAACAGCTGCACCCCGCGTGCAAGGCCCAGCCGTGCGGCCTCTTGCTCGCCGATCACCGGATGACGCTCGAGATCGAGCCGTTCTTCAATTGTGAGCTCGCGCCGCTCGCGAATGTACCCGCGGTTCATCGCAACCTCGCCGATGTCGTGAAGCAGCGAAGCCTGCTGCAGCAAATGACAATCTCTCGGTGCAAGGTTAAAACGCAGCGCGATGTTGTCCGCGATCTCTGCGACGCGAAGCCCGTGCGCATGCGCGTAGCCCTCGAATCCGTCCATTTGCGAGGAGAGCGTCAGAAGTCGTTCGTCAAATCTGGTTTCGGCGGCGAGGGTGGTCTGCATTTCGTCCAATAAAGATCCGATTCCCGGTCGCACAAAGCAAAAGGGCGTGGTCGCGATCGAATTCGAATGCTAATTCTAGCACAGCCCGATAGCCTAGGCCGGACTGCAATTAAGATTATCGGAAAGGTTGAAAAATTCGATTAATTTTGAAGGGTCGCAAGCATGTCGGCGACCTCCTTATTCCCCGGCGCGATCTCCAGAAACCTTTTCAGTTCGCCCTCGGCACGCTTGTTCATATTCAGCTCGACAAAAAGTTCTGCAAGCATTACGCGAATTTTTGCATTCTTCGCGTCAAGCCGAGCCGCCGTTTGCAGCTCGGCCTCCGCTTTGCGACGCTGTGTTTCGTCGGACGAAAGGGCCTTCCCATAAAACGCATGATAAAGCGCGTTTTGCGGGCTGTAGTTCACGGCGCGTGCGAAATGGGCGGTAGCCGCTTCTATTGCACCCTCGACCATTAGGCTAATGCCCGTTTCGAATGATTCGAGCCCGCGTTCGGCAATTGGGGTGGTGGGTCCGTTATCCGCGTGGCCCTCTGCTAGACGCTTCGCGCGGACCACCAGCTCATTCTCCACCTTAGAGTCGTAGGACTCGCGCGATTCTTTTTTCTTCAACGTTTCATAAGCATGGGCGAGCTGGGTAAATGCCGCCTGAATCCGTTTATGGATTTCCGGGCTCTCGCGGTGATAGCGGTCGGGATGGAAAAGCTTCGCCATCGCAAGGTAGTTTTGCTTGATCTCGTTACCGCGCGCAACCGGCTCAACAAAAAGGGTGTCGTAATGCGTCTCCGCTTTTTCGATGCGGTCGAGGTAATCTTCGAGCGAGACATTAAATTCCGGTAGCGGGCTGGCGGCGGGGCCGGTCCCCACTATTTTAACTTCTTGCGGCTGCTTCCGTCTTGGCGGTTCGGGCCTTCGAGCTTCTCTAACAAGCGATAACTTCGTCCTCTGAATCTCGCCGATGCGGCTCGGCGAGAACGCCGAGTTCCAATCCCGCCGAACAAGGAGTCCGCCAAGCCAAAGCACGTAAAGAGCCTGCAGAACGGCCGCCTCGGGAATACTGCTCATTTGCCGAAGCTGTTCGATCGCGAGCGGGCCCTGTTCGAACCGCGAGAGAACATAACCCTCGTCAGGCTGGAGTCGATCGAACCGAGATCGATCAGGCGCGGCTTCAAACGCTTCCTTAACGCTGCGAAACCGTTGAAGAACATCTTGGGCCGGCACGCACCGCGCATAATCGATAAGCACCTTAAACGCATCGACGTCGAATATCAGGTCGTTACGCGAGCGGGCAAGCGGCGTAAAATGCCAGTCGCCGCCTGGCCAACTTAATGCGTCGACGATGATTGCCTCGATCTGGATTACGATGAACTCATCGACCTGCTTACGGTCGAAGGCATTTTTCTCAACCAGGGCGGCGACGAAATCCAAATCGTTTGCAAAGTTTGAAAACTTTGCAAGCAGTGGCTGCTCGATCTTTTTCTTATCAAGTAAAATGCTAAAAAGTCGCAAGCTTCGGGCGTTGGCAACAGCGAACACCAGCGCGCCCTCGCGAAAATAGACAATCGATTTTTTTGCCGCGTTCGAAAGGCGAAGACTCCCGGTTAATCGCGAATGTGCTATTTCGACAAGCAGCTCGGCAAAAGGATGCTCGAGAAAAGTGCCTTTCAGTTCGAGATTTTTTATCGGAGTCATGAGACCGGCGATCGGAGGACAGGAAGGCGACCGTACATAATAATAGCAGAATCGGGCGGGGGTTTGTTAAGAAATTAATTCAGCCGAAATAGGCGTCGGCAAAGATAAATTGCGACGGTGCCGGAGAATTGGTACACTGCGGGTTTTATTTGAGCGCTTCTGACGTAGATGGAAATCGTAATCCGCGAATGCACTGCGATCGAAGATCTCGCCGACTGTGTCATGCTTCAGCGCGAAGTTTTTGCACTTCCGGAAATCGAGATATCGCCTGTGC
>JBHENZ010000315.1:0-3466 GCA_046261815.1 Pyrinomonadaceae bacterium
CTGTACGAGATGAACCCGAACAGGAACGGGAAGATGCGGGCAAGCATCTGCATTTGACGCGCCTGTGGGGTGTCCGGGATGCCTTGGCCGCCCTTCGCACGCATTTTCGCGAGCTGGATCTGCGACACGTACGAGGTCGCCATCACGATGAGAGACAATCTGGGACGCGAGCTTGCGGATATCGAAGGCAAGCTGCTTGAAGTGAATGCAGAATAATCGTTAGCCGTTTCGATCATTCACCGTTATGCAAAATTCGACCGACATCCCCACCGGTACGGTAAAAGGCCCGGGCCTGCTTCCGCACGAGTATCTTTTTATTACGCGGGACAATAAGCGGACGCGGATCGGCGAGTTTGTTTATTACGAGGCAGAGGTCGGCGATGAGCGGCGGCGAATAATCGGGACAATAAATGCGCGACGGCTTGTGCGAAATTTGCCGGATGCGTTTTTGAGCAATCCTGGAACGCCACCTTCGCAAGTATCGGCGTTGATTGGACTGGACGGAAACCCGATCGAGATTTATGAGATCGCCGTCGAGACGATCGGGTATTTCAGCCGCAACCTGAACGATTTCGTCAACCCGCGCATACCGCCGCAGCCGGGCGACTCGGTCAGGCTCGCGTCGAGCGAAACGCTGGCCGAAATGCTGAGCCCGAAACGCGCGGCGGAAAGCGGCTCGGCACATGTCGGAAGCCTTTTGACGCGAGAGCAGGGAGAGGTGCCGGTTGTGTTGTCGGTGAAGGATGTCGTCTCGACGCATCTCGCGATTCTCGCATCGACAGGATCGGGAAAGTCTTACACAGCGGGCGTGCTCGTCGAGGAATTGATGCGGCCTTTTAACCGCGCGGCGGTGCTTATCGTCGACCCGCACGGCGAATACGGCACGATGAATTCGATCACGAATGATCGGCAGTTTTGGTGTGAGGATGGTTATCGCCCTGAGGTGGAAATTTTCCAGCCCCAGAAGATAAAGGTGCGATTTTCCACACTGACGGCGGCTGATGTGAAATACCTTTTGCCTGAGGGGACTTCCGACAAAATGCTGCATATTCTTGACCAAGGGTTCCGTAGTTTGAACGAGCGACTGCGGGCGGAAGGCAAGCGAGACTATCTTTACAATTATCACGATTTGCGCGACGAGGTCTTTAAACAGCGGCAAGGAAATGAGAACCGGCCTGGAGACGGAGGAAACATAAGCTCGATCGATGGGCTGCTATGGCGTTTGGATTCGCGGTTTGATAAGCCTGGCGGAATTTTTCACGCCCACGAGCACATCGAATTGCAGGATCTCTACAAGCCGGGTCGCTGCACGATCCTGCAGCTTTCCGATATCGAACAGCACGAGCAGCAGGTGATTGTCGGAACCTTGCTGCGTCGCGTGAACAAGGCACGCGTGATGACGACGCGAGACGAAGTTTCGACGGGCGAGAATTTTTTGAACTATCCGGTTTTCACATTGCTCGAAGAAGCGCATCGGTTCGCCCCGGCCGGTGCGAGTGTCGTCTCGACAAATGTTTTGAAACAGATTTTGAGCGAAGGTCGAAAGTTCGGTGTCGGAATCGGGCTGATTACGCAGCGGCCGGGCAGGCTCGATCAGGACGTGCTGTCACAATGCATGACGCAGATCATTATGCGAATCGTTAACCCTATCGACCAGCAGACTGTGGCCCAATCGGTTGAGGGAGCCGGCCGCGCGATGCTGGCCGAGCTTCCTGCCCTAACAAAAGGCCAGGCGATCATCTGCGGCGTCGGTGTTAACACGCCCGTGATGTGCCGCATCCGCCCGCGAATGACCGTCCACGGCGGCGAAACCTTCGACGCCCCAACCGAATGGCTCAAATGGCACTCATCAGGAGAAAAATCAAAACGCGATCAAGACGAAGCAGTATACATCAAGCCGTCAAGCGATAAGAAGACGGAGAAGTTTGGAAAAATTAGAGTCTGATTCAATTCGTTCCCCTGGATGGGAAAGGAAATAATTCGAATTTCGGGGCGAGCGTCTTCTGCAACGCGCTTCAAGGAAAAAGCGAAGAAGTGTGTTCGAGAAAGTAACGTGTGAAACACGCGGGCACCCTAGGTACACATGCAGCCTCGGGTTTCGCTTCCACTCCACCCCCAGCTAAAGTTATTTTATCTGCTTCGCAGATTCAATGCTTAGTGTCAGCAAGGTCTTTTCTGACGAGCAGCACAAGTTCGACTCCCGACCGCAACGCATAACTTCCGACGCGCTCGTATTTGGACGCAAACCTGCTCGTCACTTCGGCGTCCTGTTCGCCTTTTTTGGCGATGATCATTTCGGCGTTCTGATCTTCGACCACGCGGCCGTGAAAGTTTGCTTCCTTGTAGTCGCGCAAGTACCAGACGAGCGGCCAGTAGTCGGGCGATACAATCTGGATTTTCGTTGCGGTTCCCTTTCCGCTTTTTTCGGCGTAGTGCTCTATTTGACGGATGAGGTCGTGAAACGCGCGCTGCGTGTGGGCGTAGACGTACGGCGTATCTTCGTCGTCGTATCTGACAAAATTAAGATCGAATGTTTGATAAGCAAGAACGAGACCCCCGGCCACACCCAGAAAAATTCCGGTGTATAGTTTCCACGTTTCTCTCGAGCCAACGAGCTCATTAACTGCGTAGCCGCCCACAATGCACATCGGGAGAAGAAAGCTGATCGCGAGCCACGGCGTTTTGTACGGGATGATCGTGTAAGCGAGGAAAAGGCCGAACGCCCACAACGACGCAAACATCGCGAAGCGATGGCGTGATTTGAAGAACGCGATCAGCGTACCGATCGCCGCAAGAATCAGCAGCGGTGCCTCAGTCGCCAGCCCCCAATCAAGGTACGCCAACATGCCGTTTTGCGTGTGGTCACGGCTGCCCGTTTTTGTCCAGATCGCGTAGGCCTCGAGGGCCTTGCCGATTCCTTCGGAGTAGGTAAAGAACGAAGAAAAGAAAACTATCGAGACGTAGAGAAATACAAACGCTGCGGCGACGATGGTCAGAATGGCGTCGGACCGCGAACCGAAAGCCGAGGTGAGATTCCCCCAGGAAATCTCGTGGTCATCGATCTCATCCTTGCCGGATTCGGCAATCGCCGGACTGTAAATTTTTCGCCACAGCCTAATACACGAGCAGGCGATCAGCATCGTGCCGGCGGTGATGAACGCTGTTTCCTTTGTCGCGAACATTAAGCTGAGGCATGCGGCTGCGAGCAAAAAATAAATCGGGCGGCCCCCCGAATTCCAGGTGAGCAACATCCGCACAACAAAGACAACAAGGACGCACTCGATGAGAAAAACCCCGCCGCGATAAAGCCAGATCGATTCGCTGCCAGTTCCGGCGAGGTTATTGGCGAGCTTTAATGTCGAAGGAAGAAAACAAACGAGAAGGACAAGCGCAGCCCAGCCGATGGCGAACGGGCCTGCTTCGCGATTTCGGATAAAAAGCAAAATCGCGACGACCAATCCGAGAC
>JBHENZ010000316.1:0-10374 GCA_046261815.1 Pyrinomonadaceae bacterium
CGCCTCTTTGTCGACCGACGCGTCCAATGAAACCGCCGACTTTAAGGAAAGAGTCGAGTTCTGATTGCCGACGATCGCAATTAGAGGAGTTTCTCGTTTTGCGAGAGACGGCAGCAGCGCTAGGATTTCATCCGTCTCACCCGAATTGCTCAGAGCGATTACGACGTCGCCGCCCGTTATCACGCCCAGGCTGCCGTGCAGCGCGTCTGAAGGATGAACAAAAACGGCAATCGTGCCCGTGCTGGTCAACGTCTGCGCGATCTTTTGCGCGATGACGCCGGATTTGCCGACGCCCATCACTACGATTTTACCGCTGCATTTTGAGATTAATTCGACGGCTTGTCTTACACTCTGATCATCTAGGCGCTCGGACGCGCGAAGGATCGCGTTTGCCTCGATCCGGAGCAGGCAAACCACCTTGTCGTATGACGACTTTGCAGTCTCTAACTTCTGGGCCATTTTCATTCGTACTTAAGACTTTGGAAGCGGAACGAAAACGTCGGCGGCAATCTTCCACTTGCCTTCGATTAGTTTCCAGACTTGCACATAATTGCCGCGTTCGGTTTCCTTTCCGCTATGTTCGGTCAGCCGATAAGTGCTGTTGACGTACGCAAGATCCGGTGCCTCGATAAAAGCTTTGCGTTTGGCGAAAACTACTCTAGATTTTGTGTTTTTTAGAAAATCGATTACTGCCTTTCGACCGACGATTGGCTGCCGGCCCTCTCGAAGAAAGATCGCATCCTCCGCAACGAAGGGTGCATAGGCTGCCGACATATTTCGCCGTTCCGCGGCAATGTAGAAATTGACCGCGAAATCGCCCGCTGAAATTGGCGCACGCTCGACGCGATTTGCGGATCTTGGGGGTGATTTCCAGTCAGTCGGTGTTATCGAAGGTTTTTCGTGATTGATTCCCGTATCGAGCGCAGCCCGATACTCGCCGTTCGGCTGGCGGGTCCAAACGGAAATGTAATGTCCGTAAAAAACTGTCGGATCATCCTTTCCCTTGGCCCGATATTCGGAATTTCCAATGCTGTAAGCCAGCACGCCATTGGCCGATGCATCGATCCAGACCGGATTCCAGGTGAGCGCCGCCGGCGACTCGGGTCGGGCACGCCACGTTTCGCGTCCATTGACGGCGTCCGGCAGAAACATCACGCCCGTCGGCGAAAGAAACTCGATAAAAGCCTGCCTTATACCTCGTCGAGCAGCAAAGGCTTGGAAGGCCCGCTCTGTTTCGTAAATTGCCAGCTCGGCGGTTTGTCCAATGGACGGCCACGCGAAAATAGTACAAATTAAAAAAATAATGATCGACTTCACAGTCACGAATTCTAACACAGCCGACACTGTGAGGCCTTGGTTTCGCCCCGAACCACGTTGCACGTGCTCGCACCTGCTCAATTCCAGCTAAATAGATGTTATTTTTTGAACCAGAATCACAGTGGCCTTGATTAGCGTTTCATATTCAATAATTTGATTTTCCTGTTATACTTAAGCCGGAAAATGCAACTTCTATTTGGGGTCGGTCGTAGTGGATTTGGCTTTTGTTCGATTAGCATAATTTTCAGGAGCTGAAAGGTAAAATGGGACTGTGGGCAAGATTTAAACGAGTGTTTTTCGCGAGCACCGGAGCCGCATTGGATAAGATTGAGAATCCGGAACTCGTGCTGCAGCAGACAATCCGCGACATGCGCGACCGCGTGCCGGAGCTTAACAATTCGGTCGCGCAAGTGATGGCGACGGAGCGGTTGATGATCAAGAAGGTCGAGAACCTCGAAAAAGAGGTCGTCGATCTCGATTCAAAAATCAAGGCTTCCGTAAAAATGGGGCGTGACGATATCGCGACGGCCTATATCGGCCAACTCCAGGCATCCCAGATGGAGCTCGCCCGCTCGGCTCCACAGCTTGAACAAGCGTCGCTTTCATCCAAGCAGGCTCTAAAAGCGCGCGATAATTACGTCCTGAACATGAAGAAGCGGACCGCCGAGGCGATGCAGCTAATCAGCTCCGCCAAGCAGGCCAAGCTTCAGGAACAGCTCGCTCAGACGATGGAGACCTTTAACATCGGCGACGACGCTTCCACCTTCAGCGAAATGCGCGAAAAGATCGATCGCCGCGTGGCGGCCGCCGAGGCCAAGCTGCAGCTCGGCTCGAGCTCGGTAGATTCGCAAATGCAGGATATCGAGCGTGAGGCGATGGACATCCAGCTGCAGGACAAGCTTCTCGAATATAAGCAGCAAATGGGAATGCTCGGCACGGGTTCCGCTTCTGCATCTGAAAGACAGCTTGGCACCGGACAGCCTGCCGACAACCGGGACGTTCTTGAACCCGCGATCGCCAGCGAAAATACAGATGTGAATCGGTCGGGCCAGTGATCATGGCTTTGTGTCGTACCGAACGCCCGGACTTATTCATCGAACGCGAATTAACGGATCGGCATCTAGCTTTTTATGGCGGATTTGGCGAAATACCAGCGGGATTTACAAAGATTTCAGACCAGCTATTTGAAGGAGGCCATAAAGGAACCGTTCAATTTCTGGGGTCTTGCCGGCTTTGCCGTGGCTGCGGCTTACACCGGGAGCGTGATCCCCCTGCTCATCGCATTGATTGCGGAATTCGCCTACATAATGATTCTCCCAAACCTTCCGTATTATCGCGAGCTTGTTCAGGAACGCGAAAAGCAGCGTGTGCTTAAGCTGAACAATGACAGCCGCGAGCGGTTGATCAAATCATTCACGCCACGCGAGCGTGAGGCCGTCGAGTACCTTCGTTGGCTGAAAGAGAAAATCCAGGATAACTACAAGAAGTTCACCGGAGCGGCCTACGTGCCTAACAATCTCGCCACGCTCGATCAACGGTGGGAGGATTTTGTCGATTTGCTCGACGTTTACCGCCGAAGGAAGTCACATCTAAAATCCATCAATCGGCAAGCCGTGCACAATCAACTTTCCCAGGCGTACCGTGCGGCCGAAAGCGCGACCGATGACAAGACGAAACGTATTCAGCAGACGAATGTCGAAATTTTGAAACGCCGAATCGCCTCATTCGACGAGATCGAACGCAGCGTAAAGCTCGTCGAGGGTCAGCTGCAATCGATCGAAAACTTTTTCAGCTATCTTAATGACGAGATCGTCACGATGACGACGCCCGAAAAATTCTCGCTGCTAGATTTCGAGCAGCTTTCCGATTCGATTGCCATGACCAAGCAGATGCTCGACGCCACTGCCGACTCGGTCGGCCAACTAGACTCGTACAACCGCCAAGTGGGAAATTATCAGTTACTTCCGAATTCGAACTCCTAATGCAAAAGCCCGCTTGATTCGCTTCAAATCGACGTCAGGCTATAATCCCACTCGCGCATCCAGGCCATCATCGGATGGTTGACGGAGAATGCCGAGTAGCGGTTCCAGTCGAAAAAACCCGATTTATCAGGCTTAAGCGCGAAGTCGTCGCTTAGGAAACTGGCCACTCTATCATCCGGAAAAAAATCGAAATCGGCCTTGTTGTAGCGCTCCTGGCGGAGCCGGTGAATAATGGCCGTAACGGTGCTTCGGTAAGTGCCGATAAATCGCTCGGCTGAAGCGCACAGAAGCTGATTTAGAACGGTCAACGAGTTGAAATCGGTAAAGGCAAGCTCGCGGTACTCTCTGCCAAATTCGTCGAAGAGAAGCTCGTCGATAAAAATCGTTCGAAATCCCTGAAATGCTCGTTCGATTATTTTTTTATCATACAGCCCGTCGGTTGCTACTAATACCGGAAAATCAGGATCCGAGAAGCAGGCTCGAACGTACGCTGAGAACCGTTCTGGGTCAAAATTATACTCGTCTTCGTAAAGATCGAAGTCAGATAATCTAACGTGGGCTGCGTAATGTTTTCCGATTTGCGAGCCGATTTTTTCGGCCAGAGATTCGAGATCGCGCCGAAAGCGAAGCGCAATCGAACGAAGCAGCGCGTTTTTTTCCGCTCTTTCTAAAAAGTAAAAATAGCTGGCGTTCGATAGTTTCGTGTGCGTCCATTCGATTAACCCGATTTCCGATAATTTTTCTTTTGTTCATCCTAACCGTCCTACACCGAAAGAATCCCAGACAATCGTCCCTTCGAAACGTTTACGCAGCTCTTCGGTCGTTACGAAATGGCTGTACAGCAGTTGAAACTCGGCGCGATTCGCGACGTTTCGATCGATCTCAAAAATTCGCCGACAAGGAATATCCAAAACCTGCGACACGAGGCTTCTTTCGCTTTCAAGCAATATCCCGAATTTTTCGCGGAACTCGGGCCGAAGCACGTATTCGGGCGGGCGGGCCGAGGGTATTTCGTAATCAAAATAAAAATCGCGTTCGAGAAAATTCGAAAGCGAGATGCACAGAGTGTATGAGATCACGTGGGTGTTGAACCCCTCTTCGCCCCACGAAGCATTTTCGAAATAGATCATTGTCGGCATTTCGCCGGTTTTTTGCTAACGCTCGAAACCTTCTATCAATACCTCGTTTTCGGCCGCGGCAGTCGGAGCTTGCGCGACAGGCCGTGCGGTGCCGGGCTCGCCGAGATCGTTAATTGCAAGGGCCAGATTGGCTGCGTTCGAGGCATATGCAAGGCCGACCTCGCGCGAGACCCGATTAGTACGAATGTAATCCTCGAGCACGCGGTCGAATGTTTGCATGCCGTCAAGAGCTCCGTCGTTCATCGCATCGACGATCGATCGGCCCTCGCGCTCGCCTTTTTCGATATATTCCCTTGTTCTCGAGTTTGAAGCCAGAATCTCGATTGCGGCGATTCGTCCGCCGCCGACTTTCGGCATTTGCCGCTGCGAAACAATTCGTCTAAACGACTGCGACAGTCGCGTTCGGATCGCGGCATCCGCTGCAAAAGAGCGTGAAACGATTCGATGTGCTGGGGAACGGTTGAGTTTGTTGCCGACCCCTCGACGGCGGCCGGATTCGTGGAAAGTGTATTCGTGTCCATCACAGGGAGGAATTGCCGTTCAGCTGCGTAAGTTTTTAGAATTTAAGCGGATTTAGAAACGCGGCGTCTGAATCGACGACCTTTACATAATACCTTTTTGCCGTGACTTTGAACAGAAATTTCGGTAGTGAATTAGTTCGATTTGATTTCGTTCCCGCTCGTGTGTTTCGTTGTGCCGCTTTTTTCCGCGATAGAACGCGATAGAAGAAGTAACCACGAAAAAACACGAACCGACACAAAACAAATCCGAACGCGAATCGGCCGTCATGCTTGCTCGGCTTTCGGGAATCGACTAAAATCAGGGATTTCAGTTTGCTCGGATTTGGGCTCTGATTTTAGGTAAAAAAGGATTTTAACGATTTATGAAGCTTGTAGGAATATTAGCGGGACGCGAGGTTACGTTTCCCGAGTCGATCATTAACAGCATAAATGAAAAGGGTTCCGGCGAGGTGCGGGCAGAAATGGTCAAGGTCGGGGGAATCCGTGAGAATGAACCCAAAAAGTACGATGTGATCATCGATCGGATCTCGCACGAAGTACCCTATTACCGCGCGATGCTAAAGCGTGCGGCCCTAGAGGGAACGTACATTATCAACAACCCGTTCTGGTGGTCGGCCGACGACAAATTCTTTAATTATAGTCTTGCGGCAAAGCTCGGTGTCGCGATTCCGAAGACCGTGCTATTGCCGCAGCACGCATACATCAAAGACATCACCAGCGAGAGTCTCAGGAATCTGGAGTTCCCCGTTGACTGGGAAGGGATTGTCAACTACGTCGGCTTTCCCGCGTTTCTAAAACCGCATGACGGCGGCGGGTGGAAAAACGTTTCGAAGATCGAATCGCTCGAGCAGCTTTGGCTCGAATACAACCAAAGCGGCACCCTTTGCATGACCTTGCAGGAAGGCATCGATTTCGACCAGTTTGTCCGCTGCTATTGCGTCGGGCGGGAAAAGGTTTTGATCATGCCTTACGATCCGTCAAAGCCGTATTTAAGCGGTATGCAGTATGTCGATGTTGACGATTACCTCACGCCCGAACTGCACGCGCGTGTCGAGCGGGACGTGATTACGATTTGCAAGGCGCTCGGCTACGATCTGAACACGGTTGAATTCGCAATCAAGGATGGCGTGCCGTATGCGATCGATTTTATGAATCCTGCTCCCGATGCCGAGCTTGTTTCGGTCGGCGAACGAAATCATCACTGGATCATCGACGCTATGACCGATTTTATCTTGAAGAAAATCGAGTCCGGCTTTGAAACTCCGGAATACAAATGGACGTCGATGCTTTCGCGCGGATCTGTCGCAAAGGCGAAATCTCCTTCGAAAGCGAGTAAGTCCGCTAAAAAGTCAGTTGCGGCCAAAGCCGCCGACAAAAAGCCCAAGGCGAGCACGGCCGGCGGCGGCGAGAATTAAAGTTTCGTTTCCCAAAGCGGCTGTGTCGCAATGCTGTCCGGGGAGGCTGCGCCTTTCCGGGCGGCCTGCTTAACTATTATTGCTGTTACACCGCCTGCCCTCGAGGCTGACCTCGACTACCTTTTCGGGGCCTCACCGCACAGCGCTGCGGCAGAGCCGCCGAAATTACTAATTAATCCGCGTTGAACAACTCGTACGGCAGGCGGCGGTCAAAGGCGGGGCGAGATAATTTCGTGGCGATCCAGAAGACGAATGCGACCATGGCAATTGCCCAACCTGCATTGATCACGTCGAGATCCGACAAAACAAATCCCGTTGCCACGACAACGAGACCGAGAATCTGGATGCGGGCTGAAGTTTTGTTTATCGTCTCGATTTTACCTAGCAACCCGATACGCGCGAGCTCGGTCTCCAGGTACTCCTCGTCGGCATTCAAATGGGAAAAATACTCAGCCTCGCTCTTTACCCAGCGACGCGTTGCCGAGGTTTCTGCCAAGCGTTCGGCCGCTCCGAAATTGAGGATCGCGTGCGCGATCTTGCCGTCGCGAAGCGAAATCTCGGCAAGCCACCGCATCGCATGATACGTTTCGCCCGCCGTTTCCACGACTCGCTTTAATATTTTCTCGGCACGGCGAAACTCGCCGGTCTGGAAATAAATTTCACCAACGCGCGTCAATAATTCCGGGTCTTCCGCCGCTCGTCGCTCGCACAGCCGCATTACGGCCGCCGCGCGCCGCTCCAGCTTGTGGTCGCCTTCGGCACCGGCAAGCGAACGCAGACTGCGTGCGAGTCCGAAAAGAATTCGCGCGTCGGCGGAGTGAAGACGAAGGGCCCGGCGAAATGCCTCAATCGCCGGCAGCAAAAGACCGGCAGATTTCAGCCGATTGCCGAGGGAGGAAAGTTCCGCGGCCTTCGCTAAATCGTGACTTTCTGTCGGCCCCTTTACATGGTTCGGAACGCGTTTGTCGATAGCTGATCGAAGCGAATCTTCGAGCACATCCGAATCGGGAATTCCTGCGGTTCGGGCCAACCTTTTTACCTGGTCAACCTCAGTGTAAAAATCGCGAACCTCGAGCGTTCGCAAGTCCAATATCGATTCCGCCAAATGCGGGAGAAGCCGTCGCATCAATTCGGCATAGCCGCGCGGGATCGAATTTACCGAAAATGTCAGGTCTCGGCCGTAAAACGTCGTTCGATAACGATAAAAAATCCGCCCGCGATACCTGAATAGCCTATGAGTTTGCGTCTCGACGCGATCTATGTCTCGAAGCCGCAAGTGCCGTCGCGATCCAAATGCATACTCAGCGATGCGGGGAAGTGTTCCGGTACGGCATAACCGCTTTCCGTCAAATGCGACCGAATTAGTGAAAAAAGCAACGACGAGAATGATAAGTGCTAAAGACAGGAGAAACAGGCCCACAGGCAGTCCCCAGAAGTAAGTGATAAACGCAAAGAGAAATGCGGCCGCGATCACGCTAGAAAAAAGCGATTGAGGCAAAACTCTCACGTGCAAGACAACGTTTTTTTGCGTTTTTTTCTTCACAATAAAACTTTCGGCGTCCGCCGATTACAGCAAACGCCGATTACAATCGAATTTCTCTGTTTCTAAGGTCGCATTGATAAAAAAGCCGCGGCCGGATTACTGTTCCGGAGCGGCACCGAGTGCAGAATCCGTGACCGGCTCGGGAATCTCGCTTGCTTTGGCCGGAGCAATTTCGCGCAGTTTATCCTTTGCACTTTGAAGTGTCTGACTTAGCGGCACGGGCTTGCCTTCGGAGTCTTTCGCCTCGCTGGCCGCCTTGACCATATTAAAAAGCAGATCGACGGCCTCCTGCCGCTTGCCCTGTTTTTCGTAGATCTTCGCCAATTCGAAATCGATCGTATCGCGCGAGGGCAGAACGTTCGCCTGTTCGCGAAGCTGCTGATAAAGGGCTGCGGCTTCGTCCATCTGGCCGTCGCCGGTTTTGACCTGTGCGAGAGCAAATCCGGCCAATTTGCCGGCCGGCTCGTTGGATTGTGCAAGCTCCGCAAGCTCCTGAGTGGCAGCCGAGCGATCGATTGCGAGCTTCGAGACAGCGGCAAAATATTGGGCCTTGCGTCCCACGTCGCCGCCGAATCGTTCGGAAACCGTTTGGAATTCAGCTATCGCGGCCTGTGCCCGTTCCTGCTCGGTTTTAAAGGTTTTCTCCGTCGAGCCTTCGGGCGGCGTTTCGGCTATACGAGCTTGCGATGTTGCAATGGCCTTTCCCAGGGCGGCCTGCGCCGAGGCATTCGAACGGCCGCTCCAAAGGAAGAAAAACCCTGCAACGACACCCAGAACAACGACCGCGATAAGCCCATAGAGGAGCGTTCTTCCGTGTCCTTCGAGCCGGCTTCCCACACCTTCGATAGTGCCGCCGACCCGTTGCTGAAATCTGTCCTGATAAGGTCCCTGATGCTTCTTTTCGCCGATTTTAGCGGACTCGGCCTCGATAATGCGTTTTTTTCTAGACATTCGGATAAAACTGCAATTTCAAATTGCCCAATCGTTATATAATTGCCGATACTGGCGATTTTCCAAAAGACGTAGAGTAACTTAAATCGCCGATTGTCGCAAATTTATATTTACTTCGGGCCGCTAACACGGATACAGGACGCAAAATTTCTCGGGAACCTTCTTTTCTTACCGGTGTCTAATAGTAAGGCGGGCCTAATTGGTGCCTAGGTTGCGAAAGGATCTCTGATTGGCAGCACGTGACCTCGATGGTCTTCGGCAAGGCGATCACATTTGACGAAGAGAACCTAACCGATGCCGCATCGACGGCAGGCCCGACCGCGTTTTGTTCAATCGAGCAGCCGTTTCTGGATCGGCTAAGAGCCGGCGATGCCGATGCTTTTGACAATTTGGTTTTGCGGTATTCGTCGGACGTCTACGGGTTGCTTTGTCGGTTGGCGGGCGACCGCGAAGAAGCGGCCGAGCTAACGCAGGAAACGTTTCTGAGCGCTTTGAAAGGAATTGGAAAGTTTCGCGGCGATTCAGAGTTAAAAACCTGGCTTTTCCGGATCGCGGTAAATCATTCGCGAAATCGGTTCAGATGGTGGAAACGTCGACGCCGCGACGCGACGATATCGCTCGATGCCGAAACTGGGGATTTTTCACGGACCGTAAGTGAGACGATTGCAGATCGATCGGCCTCTCCCGAAGACAATGCAATGCTGGCTGAACGCAGCAGACGGCTAAAGGCAGCCTTGGCGACGCTGCCCGACGTATATCGCGAGGCGGTCGTGCTTTGCGACGTTCACGGAATGACCTACGAACAAATAGCGGTCACACTCGATGTGCAAATGGGCACGGTAAAATCGCGGATCGCTCGTGGACGCGAGGAGCTTCGAAGAAAGCTCACGGATTTTTGATAGTTTGAGGAATGACTGACTCGCCCCGGCCCGATCTTGCGTTAAAAGACTTTTCGGTGCCAAACGAGGTCGAGACATACGTTCGAAAGTCATGAATGGTCGCGAGATATTCCGGTTGCGGTGTTTGAAAAGGACCAGCAACCTAAGCCGAACCCGAGAATAAAATCGCGGCTACGCGTGAACGGTCTGACGTTGTTTTTCGATAACGGAGAAACGGCCGGGGTCAGTGAGTCATTCCTTAACTAGGGGCAAGAGCAATATGCAAGTGCCCCAACGGATTTCGTTATGACGAATTATTGTCAGGAAATCGAAAAAGATCTGCCGCTTTATAACGACGGTGCCCTCGATGCAGGGTTGCAAGCCGCGATCGGCGAGCACCTGGATAAGTGTCCGCTCTGCCGAATCAAGACGAGCGAATTTCGCGATCTTAAAATCGGCATGCGGACACTGCAGACGGAATTTTTGCCGGCTTCTCGACTTGCTGCGATTCGCTCGGCCGTCGGTGGACGAGTTTCCGTGCCAGTCGGATTTCCGGTTTTCGCGTTGATTGACGGACGCCGAAACTGGTTGCAGACGTGGATTCTGCCATCGTCGTTCGGCGGTTTGG
>JBHENZ010000317.1:0-3558 GCA_046261815.1 Pyrinomonadaceae bacterium
CGGCAGCGTCCAGGGCGTCGTTGTCCAGACCACGACGAAAGCATTTTTCCCCGCAAGATTCGGATCGATCAAAGCCGGATCTGACATGAGCGGAAATTTCACGTAAACCGACGGCGACGTGTGCTCTTTGTATTCGACCTCTGACTCGGCCAATGCCGTTTGATCGTGGATGCACAAATAGACCGGCCGCAAGCCTTTGTATACATAGCCCTTTTCCAGAAACGTCCCGAACAGCCGCGTCGTTGCCGATTCGTATTCCGGAGACATCGTCAGATACGGCGTTTCCCATTCGCCAAAGATTCCAAGCCGTTGAAAATCTCTTGTCTGATTATTCATCGCCGTCGAGGCATGCTCGCGGCAGATTCGGCGAAACGTCGCGACCGGCAGATCGTTTTTGTTCTTACCCTTTTCGGCCAGCTTTTTTTCGACCAACGTTTCGATCGGAAGCCCGTGACAGTCGTAACCGGGGACGTACGGCGCGTCGAATCCCATCATCGAACGCGTTTTGACAACGAAATCCTTCAATATCTTGTTCAGCGCCGTTCCGATATGAATATCCGCATTCGCATACGGCGGCCCGTCGTGCAAAATGAACTTCTCCCGCCCGACGCGTGCCTCCATCACCTGCTCGTACAAGCCCATCTCCTTCCATTTCTTTAGCCGAGCAGGCTCCATCTGTCCAAGATTCGCCTTCTGAGCAAAATCCGTCTTCGGCAGATTGACCGTCTTCTTTAAATCAATCGTTTCGGTCATAAATCAAAAAGCCCCAAGCCGCTTTAGTTGGCTTGGGACTATAAACACAAAACTTTGCCTCCGCTCAACTCAGGTTGAACGTTGTCCCATTGCTGCTGATTATAATGGGCGATGGCCTCCGCATAGTTTTCTTACAATATCACGAAGTCAATCAGATATGCGATGATGCAGAGTTGGTTGAAGCATCGTAGTCCCTACTTGTGCAACATCTCAATAAATTTATCAACGGACAATCCGGCATTTCGGATTAGCGCTCGAAGCGTACCGGTGGCAAGTTCTTTGTGCTGCGGGATCGAGAGGTTTACGCGAACGTTCGGCTTCGAAAGGACGAGGTGACTGCCAACTTAGCCAATTCGTTGCCATCCGGCTTTTTCGAAGGCCGTCGCGGCGTCCTTGCCGGAAACGCTGCCTAGTTTCCCATCGCGTCAGACGGTCACGGGAACCGCCTCGCTGGCACGAGGCGGGGGAAGCTGCGAGATCGCCTTTTGATCTTCGGCCCAAAGCCAGGCCGTGATCGCTTCTTTTATATTTTCCAAGGCCTCGTGTTCCGTCTTTCCCTGAGAAACACATCCCGGAAGCGATGGACATTCGGCCACGATCCATCCGTCTTCGTCTCTTTCCAAAACGACATGAAAAATCATAAAAAATCCGTCTGCGAACCCTTATCGTACCGCGCGAGTTCTAACTTATGTTAGCCGAATTCGCCAGCTAAAACGGCACTCTTAAATTGCTGCCGAAATCAAAATGAAATACAAATACAATCCGATCGGGTTGCACTCAATACGGCAGTCAGCCATCACGACATCTCGCGGCGCCTACACAGGCGACAATAAAGGAATTTACGAAGGCCAACAAGCTGAGGATTCCCGCGATGCCCGCGTACAATACGTCGGTATGATAGCCCCGGACACTTACGAATTATACAGCCATCCAAAACAGAATGGTCGGAAGTGTAAGAGCAATAATTGCTGCAACTTTGCCGATCGTCATTCCTCCTCCACCGTGCACAACAACGGATACTCCCTCGCCTTGGCCAAATTCATTGCTTTTTCGGCTTTCATGTTGGCGACCTCGTATGGATAGACGCCGGCGATTCCGGCCCCGTCGTTGTGAACTTTGAGCATTACGACGAAGGCCTCGGGCGTCGAGCGCATAAAGACGTATTCGAGCACGAAAACGACGAATTCCATTGTCGTAAAGTCATCATTATGAAGAATTACCTTGAAAAGCTTAGGCTTTTCGAGCTTGGGCTCGACCTCTGTCAGAACGTCAGTGTCGTGTTCGAAATCGGGCAGTTCAGGCACAAATCTAATTTAGCATAAGCGGACTTTCAGAACCGGGAGCGGTAGCGCCCCGACTCTCCGATTCAAGTGTAGATTTTCGGACAGCGAATCGCCGTTCGCTCAACCTTCTAAAAAACGGCGCCCCCATTCATTAGCGGTCTAATATGAATCGGCTGAAAATTTGCTGGACGTAAATATATTTTTCTGTTAAGTTTCCGATGCGCTGTTTACTTAGTATTCACTCGACAGTTTCATAAGGGTTTCCGCCCAATCGATGGGGGCACACGCGCTTCTGTGCATTGCTAATATCTTGTTATGAACAGATCGACAATCTCCAGCGTCAGGCAAGCGGCTACGGCGGCAAAATCGCAAAATAAAATCCGTTCCGCAAGACGCCGCGGAGGCTCGTCAAAACTATCGAAAGATGAACTCGATCGGATCTTCCTTTCGGTCGGCCAGCAACTTCGCGAGGGCCATTCGAGCGACGCTGAAAAAATACTTGCCCGTGCCCTCGATAGTCCATCGCTAGATTACGACGATCTGGCAAACCTTAAACGCCTTCTCGCCTTTACGCTTGAAACCGTCGGCCGCTATCACGAATCGCTCGAAGCGGTCAACATGTTCGAGAATGAAGAAATGCTGGCGCGCCTTGCACCTGAAACGCACGTGCGGGTCGCTACCCAACTCGCCATTGCGTACAACAACCTTGGCGACCACCCGAAGGCCGTTACACTTTTAAAGGAAACGCTCGCAAAAGCCCGGGAACAGGAGCTGCGTCATCTTTTGGGCAACATCGAAATCGGCCTTGCACGCGTTTATCGAAAATTGAACGAATGCCCGATCAGCCGCGACCACGCTCAAAACGCGCTTAACGCCACCCGCGAAACCGGCGACTGGCTCGGCATGGCAGAGGCCTACCGTGAGCTCGCCCTAAGCCATCATCAGGAAGGCAGCAGCGAAAAATCGCTTGAATATTTCGGCCTGGGCATACAGATCATCGGCGAGCGCTCGGCTCCTTTTATGCTCGGCCGCCTCTATTCGGATATGTCCGGCGCGTATTGGTTCCTTCGCCAGGCAAGCAAGGGCGTCGAATGCTTGGAAAAATCGATCGAGTTCTTCGGCCGCACCGAGCACGTTTTGAATTCGGTTATCGCCTATAACAATCTTGGCATCAATCTCATGGCCATCGGCGAATGGGACCGTGCGGAAGAGGTCATCCACCGCGCTCTCGAGCTTGCCACCCACAGCAATCACGCGCACATCGCTGGCATTCTCGATTCGCTTGGCGAAATCAAGATCCTTCGCGGCCGGCTCAACGAGGCCAGGGAGCTGCTTGAACGCGCCGTCTCGGTCGCCCGGCAGCATAAGCGTGAGTGGTATGAAGCCCAGGCGATGCGCAATCTCGCCCGCTGCCAATTAGCGCAAGGCGAATTTAAGGAAGCCGCCGCCACCGCACGCCAAACCATAAATCTGAGCGGCCAGATCGGCGATAAGCACTACGCTAATATGGCGGGCCTTGTTC
>JBHENZ010000318.1:0-6985 GCA_046261815.1 Pyrinomonadaceae bacterium
ACCCAAAAACGCGCACGAGACCGAAAGCCTACTATACAAGCACACCAATCTTCTACCAGCCCTTTCCGAGACCGAAAACGGATCGCCGCGAAAACATTCGGAAAAACCCGCAGCCACGGAAAACGTTCCTGCGTACTAGCCCGCTAAAAAGCGCGAACACCCTGCCGGAAAACCGACAGGCGCCTTCTATTCTAGCCCCGAGCGGGCGGCGAAGCCGAATCTTGATCGAATCCCTATCGGGAAGTGAAGCCTTTCCGCAAATCGATCGAGCAGCAACGTCGCGCTTTTGGTGCTAATCACCGCCGCCTCTCGAGGCCTCCCGAACGAATAAAATCGATCGCCGGCCGCGGTCGCCAGTTGAGACTTCTCCGCGCCAACTCCGATGAGAATGTAAGAGTTGAGGAGAGTTTGCGTAAGAAAGCCGTGTTCAAAGGCAACCGAAGTTTATCGCCGATGCGGGCGCCGATCTGCAGCATTGGTCGTGGAATCTTGATGACAATCTTTTTGCTGCATCCGTCCGCGATTGCCTGCTCGATTTCGCAAAATGTTGGGTCGCATCCATCGGTCAAATTATACGAACCGGACGGGCCGCTTACCCTCAATGTAAATTCAGCGATGTCTTCCGCCAACACGATGCTTTTCCTTGCATTGTTTCCGCGAACTGCCACATAGCGTCCGCGTTTGATCGCCACAAGCATTTTGCCCAAATTCCCCGGCGGGTCGAAGCCCGCGACTAACGGCAGTCGAAAATTGAAATACGCAACGTTTCGCGTCGTCGCCCACTCGGACACCAGTTTTTCCGCCTCAATCTTGCTATTACCGTACGCGACAGTTGCATTCAAACGGGATCGTTCATCGATATCGATTCCCTCATCGACGCCGTAAACGGACGCCGAGCTTATAAAAATAAATCTCTCCGGCAGCGTCCCAGTTGCGTCGATCGCCTTTAGCAAGTTACGCGTTCCGTCGACATTTACTCGGAAAAATTCATTCTCTTCTTCCGCAGCGCGCGGCACGCTGTGCGCTTTTCCGGCACAGTGAATAACGGTTGCGAATCCACCCTCGTCAAGATTAGGAACGTAACTCGAAAGATCGCATTGTATTAACGTGGGCAGTGTTTTATCCGCACCTCGCGAAATCGAGAAAACCTCTGCACCGGCTCGTTCCCACACAGCAAAAATATATTGGCCGAGAAAACCGCTAGCTCCCGTGATCAGAACTTTTTCGTTTGATGGGTCTCGGATATTCAAAATCGACGTTGTTTATTGAGTCTGCGATTGCGGCCTACCGCTCGTCGAACTGAGCAAGGATCTCGCGATTTACACGCCGGCGATGCTTATCGAAAAACCATCCGTATTTATTGAAATAGCGGAAGACATTTTCGAAATGAATCTTGAACAGTCTCAAGTTTCGATACGATTCCGCGTTGTGCCTATGCACGATCGACGCGTGCGGAAAAAATACGGAACGATATTTTTCGTTGATGCGTCTCGATAGATCGATGTCTTCGGAATACATAAAAAAGCGCTCGTCGAATAGGCCGACATCGCGGAGAACCGAATTTCGCAAGAACATAAAGCAGCCCGAAATATAGGGCACGTTCATCACCCGGTTATATCTTGAAACGCGCAGCTCGAATTTTTGCATTCGCTTCGCCGCCCAGCTTCGCGGCAGCACCAGCCTCGCAAAAAAATCCGTCGGCGTCGGAAGCAATTTGCAAAGATACTGCAGCTCGCCGGTCGTGTAAAAAACCTTTGGAATCAGCAGCCCGATATTATGCTCTGCGTCCATAAATTTTACGATCGTGGGCAGCACCTCCCGCCAGAACACGAGGTCCGGATTGAGCACGAGGTGATAGCGGAATTTCGCGTCGATGCTTTTTTTCATCGCGATATTGTGGGCTACATAGCCGTTATTTTGCGGATTGTGAAAATACTCGATTCGGTCGTCGGCGATTAGTTGTTCGTTGATCTCTTCTGTCGGCGAATTATCGATGATGTAAAGACGCGCGTCCGGTCCGGCACCGTCGAGGAAACACCGCGACACCGTGTTGATCTCGTCTAAGTCGTTTTTATAAACGACTACAGAGCCTGACAGAATCTTTTCGCCGGTCATGTTTCTAGAATAATCTCCGCGACACGCCTGGCAGAATTATCCCAACGATATTTCGAAAACAGCGCGGGAAATTCTTTGCGATAAGCTTGACGATCGATTTTACCGGTCAACAGTCCGAGCATAGCGACCGAGATCTGCTCGACCGATTCGGGGTCAACATAGACGACGCTCGTACCATACACCTCGGGCAATGCCGTCGTGTTCGAAACAATCGAAACCGTTCCGTTCAGGGCGGCTTCAAGCGGCGGCAACCCAAATCCTTCGTAACGGCTGACATAGACGTGAGCGACCGCATCTTTATAAAGCCGGCTAAGGTCCGCTCCGGCGACAAAATCGAGGAAAACGATGTTTTCCTCAGCGGAAAATCTTTTTTTCAGATCGTCGGTGTATCCATTCTGCCCGGCCAGAATCACAAGCCTGCAATCCTGTTCGATCCCCGTAAAAGCCTCGATCGCACGCTCAACGTTTTTATGCGGATACGAGCAGCCGACAATTAAAAAGTATGGAGTCGAATTTAACCCAATAAACTCAGCAGGCTCTGACCGCGAATTTCCCGCCGTCTGCAGATGATCGCCGCCGTTATGCACCGTCACAACATCCGTATTAGAAATCGAAAAAACACTGAGGACTTCCCCTCTCGTAAAATTCGAGACCGTGACCACCTTGCGGCACGATCGCAAAATTAGCGGAAGCACGTAGCGAAAAAAATAGTATTGGGCCCCGTGCTGGCTCGGATATGCAAAGCAAATCAAATCGTGAATCGTAACAATCTGACGACGAAAAAATGGCGTACCATGGCTCGAACCCGAATAAATTAAATCGTACCCGCGCGCACGGCGCGGCAAAACGAATAGATTCCACAAAAGACGATGCACCGAGCGGCAGCGTGCGAGCCATTCAAAACCGAAAGGCAATTTTATTTTCTCAATTTTAAGCTCGGGATTTAGCTTGTCGGAATATGAGTACGTCTTAAATTCGCATTCGTCGAGCAAGGTCGGCAGTCGATTCGCGATCTCCCTGATATGTATGCCGACGCCGGTCGGTGCGTCATCATACATCGACGCATTGATCAGAATCTTTCGCTTTTGCATCCGGGGCGCGTACGTACGTTGAGGAGTGTCTTTCGAAGAGCGAGATTATATCTCGCATCCGCAACTATCGACAAACATCCGGCAAATTTCCTAATGCCCTAGCGGACAAAACTCATTCGGCTCCTCGCCCTTGCGAAAAGTTTTCGGCTGCCGTGTCGGACAGCTGGGCGTTGCGCGCAAGAGAGTGACTGGACAAATGTTCACGAGCACCATTTGCCCCAGCGCCACGCCTCCGCGGCCGCGGCGAGATTGATCCTCGATTGTATCCTGCCACGTCCCGGACAGCGGCGTCGGTGATCCGGAAGGCTGCGGCGTAGGCACATCGGCCGCCGTCGTCGATGAGGAATACTCGTCGGGTAGCGGAGGATCTTGCTGCATGAGCCGTCGATTGGGCACGGTGCCGGCGACAAAATATTCGACCCGCCGGAATTCGGCCGGTACATTGCTCGCTGGTTCCTCGCGTTGCTCCGGTACGGCCTGCGTGTCCCAATTAGCATCGACCTCGGCGGGCAGAGCCGGTGTGGGGATTGGTGAAGCTGTTGCCGCCGCCGTGGGCGTCGCTGCCATATCAAACTCACGAATCAACGCTCCGTTTCTTATGTCGATTTCGGCACGTCGAACGCTGGCCGGCATCGCCCAGTCGCCGTTCCATTCAGGATATCGGCCAAGCGCTTCCTTCATAAAATCAGCCCAGATCGGCATCGCCGAATCCGAGCCTTTCATTCCCAAATCGTCGCCATTGTCGAATCCGACGTAGACCACGCAAACGAGTTCCGGCGTGAAGCCGGCAAACCAACCGTCGCGCGACGTGCCCGTCTTGCCCCCAAACCCAGCCTTGCCGTCTACGTTTCGAAAACCCCAACTCTGCACCTCGGCCGCCGTCCCGCGACGAATGACGTCCTTCATCATATCGTTCAGGATATACGCGACATCAGGCCGTACAACGGGTCTTTTATCAGGCAAGGGCGCCGCAACGGGTTTACCGTCGCCGTGCGTGACTTGCACGATCGATGTCGGAGCAGCGCGGTCGCCAAGATTTGCAAACGTCGTGTAGGCGCTCGCGACCTGGAGCGGCGTCGCCTCAGCCGTACCAAGCGCCATCCAGGGATACGCGCGCTCGACTTTCGGCATTCCGGCCTTGTGCGCAAGATTCATCACCTTGCCGATGTTCACCTGCATCGCCAGATCGACCGTAATCGTGTTCTTGCTGCGGACAAGGGCGTCACGCAAGGTTACTTCGGCGTTGGAAAAATAATCGCCGTAGTTGTTCGGTGCATACGAATCACGGCTAAATGTGAATGTTTTCTTTTCGTCCTTAAAAACGGTCGCGGGCGTAAAAACGCGCGACGCCGTGTCATAGGCAGAATTGATCGCCGCCGCGTAAACAAACGGCTTGAACACCGAACCCGGTTGCCGTTGCGCATCGGTAGCGCGGTTAAACTGGTTTTGCAAATAATCGCGGCCGCCGACCATCGCAACGATCTCGCCAGTCTTTGGCCGCATTGCGACGAGAGCTGCATTCAAATTTCCCGGCGGTTGTTTCGGAAAATATTTGTCGAGTTTTTCAAGCCGTCGGCTAACCGTTTCGTAGGCGATGCGCTGCAGATCAGGATCGATAGATGTGTAAACCCGCAGATGCTGCAGCGCCTCAGGATCGCTGACGACGTTCGGCAGCTGCTCGATCACGTACTGCGAAAAATACGGCATTCCCTGCAAATCTCGTCGCGAAACCTGTTTTAGCTCGACCTTTCGGCTGCGTGCGTGCGTCGCTTGCTCCGGCAAAATCTCTCCCGCCTCGAGCATCGAATCCAAAACCTGATTACGCCGCTCGGTTACTTTTTCGCGATTCTTAAATGGGTTGTACCGATTCGGGCTGCGAATAACTCCCGCGATAAACGCTGCTTCATCAACTGTCAGTTGCGACACGTCCTTTCCGAAATAAACCCTTGCCGCCTCGCCGACTCCGTAAATCGCCAGGCCCGACTGCTGGCCAAGATAAATTTGGTTCGCGTAAAGCGTGAAAATTTCCTCTTTTGTTAAACGCGTTTCCAGAATCACCGACATAAATGCCTCGGTGACTTTTCGTTTCAAGGTCGGCTCATTAGTAAGCAAAAGGTTTTTTACAAGTTGCTGCGTTATCGACGAGCCACCCTGATTCGCAATCGGAGAATCGTCATGGGCTTCGTACCGCCGCCAAAGTGCGCGCGCGACCCCTCGAAAGTTCACGCCGTAATGTTCGAAAAACGCGCGATCTTCGGTCACGGTAATCGCCCTGATCAGATGTGGAGGCAAATCGGCAAACTTGATCACCTGCCGTCGGCCGTCGCCCTCGGCCGCAATGGTGCTAAGCATTTTAGGCTCGAGTCGAGCCTTATCAGTCTCGGCACCGCGGTCGAGATCAAGAATTTCGTCCACCGTCTTTCCGTCTTTCGCAAACCTCACCGAAATTTTCGGAAACGTCTTGGTGCCATCGATAATACCGGTCACCCCCGGTTCGATCACCAAACGATTGTTATCAATCGAAAATCGGCTTCGTGACGCATCGGCTCGATTATTCTTTTCGACATAGCCCGCCGTCTTCAGGTAATCGCTCATTTCGAGCACGGACGCGCTCTCGCCACGCTTTAAAATTTTCGGAGCCGAGTATATGCCTGAGGTCGGCGTGAAAACGTCGCCCGACAGCAGCCGTCGATCTATTCGGTCGGAAAACTCGAACCAAAAATACGTGCCGGTCAAAAACAGCCCAAGTGCCGCGAATAAGACGGTCGAAAGCGTCCAGTAATTAAAGACAGCTCGCGTAAACTTGTATCGTCGCGATTCTGGTGCCGAGGCAAAAGAGCGTATTCGCCTCGCTTTCGCTGGCGGGATCGAGCCTCTGGCTTTGACCGAATGTTTATACTGCATTTACGATTGGAGAATTATGACCGATTAGTCAAGAACTAATCGCCGGTGGTTGCCAATTGCAGTTTATCGGCTTTCGACGAGCGATGTCTATTCTTTTTCGCGGAGCGGATAGAATTTGGCAACACGATCATTTAATGTCGTGGCACGAAATAACCGTTAAACGCAGGAACACTTTTTTTTAAGATGAAGATTCTCGTAACCGGCGGCAGTGGATATTTGGGCACGCATGTTCGGACAGCTCTCGGTGCGACTGATTATTCTCGGCGCGCCGGCGTAGACATTCTTAACGCTGATGATGCCGCGACCGTGGCCGAGTATGATATTGTCATCCATCTCGCCGCATGTCTCGACAAATCTCCCGAATCGGCCGAGCAGGTGTTTTTGACAAATGTCGAGGGCACCGTAAATTTGCTCAAACACGTTCGAGAGAATGGCGTTTTCATTTTCGCCTCGACCAAGGATGTTTACGGCCGCTTCGCCGATAATTTTCGCGAAGTGCCCGAATCCTGTCCTACGGTTTACGCCGGCCAATCCGCACTCGAATGGTCGAAGCTGATTGGCGAACGCTACGTCGAATATTATGCGAACCAACGCGGATTTCGCAGCTGCATTTTTCGAATGTCCACGGTTTACGCACCCTGTTCAGCGGGCAATACGCCGAATTTCGTAGGTGCGTTTGCCGAATCGATCAATCTCGGCGAGCCGATCGAAATTTTCGGCGACGGTTCCGCTCGCCGCGATCTGCTGTATGTAGATGATTTTTCCGATGCTTGCCTTGCCTTTTACGATTCGGTCATCAGGCACGGCCTTTACAATATCGGCGGCGGCCCCGAAAATACCGTCAGCCTTTCCGCACTAATCGCAAAACTAGAAAA
>JBHENZ010000319.1:0-11225 GCA_046261815.1 Pyrinomonadaceae bacterium
TCGCTATGGCGTTCGTTCCGACCAGACGGATTGTTGCGGCAAAGCGTCCGGCGTTTTGAATTTTGCTAACGGCAAGCCGGTAAAGGATGCACTGATTTGGGTTGAAGATACGCGTACGGGAGCTGTACTGGGAACTGCAACGTCGTCGGCAGACGGCAATTTTGCCCTTGGCGGACTGCCCGGCGGTACGTACAAGATGTTTGCCGAGCGTCTCGGCAGTGCGCGGCGATCGCTGGTAGCACGCGATTTGGGCGAGATCAAAGTTTCGGCAGGGGAATCCGAACCAGTTGAAAAGACCTTTATTTCGGGCGTCTCCGAAGTCGAACTCCGATATCTGGGTTTCAACGGCCAGCTATCCGAAGTGCCTGTGCTTCTGAATGTCGGTCGCACATACGTGATCTATCTTGGCGGATCGAATCTCGATCCCGAAAAGTTAAGAATCGGCTTTAGCTCGCCTCACATAACCCTGGTGCCGGGAACCGTGAAGTCGCACGATTATGGCGATGACCTGAGCGTAATTAGTTTCGAGGCCGCGATCGATCCCGCGACACCGATTGGCGATTACAGCGTTTTCGTCCACACAAAGACGAATCAAAGGGCCTATCTGGCCGGAGCTCTGACGGTTGACGCATTCCTGAATCCTTACAGCACGTCAACCCTATTTGGCCGTTAAAGAAATTCGAATAATTGGGTTGCAATTTCAACCTGCTTGTGCATAATCGAACTGTTCACCTCCCCGGTGAACATTCGTCACAAGTGGTGAGGACTTGTGACAAAAAGGGCGACGGTGTGGGAGACGTCGCCCTTTTTATTTTCGAAACGCTTGACGAAAACCGGGCGAGAATCGGTTTCGGGAATTCGTCCGATTCATTTGTTATAATCGAAACGCAGTTTAACTAGATTCGAAGAAAAGAGCCGACTTGTCGTGACGGCACGGCGTTCACCGTGCCGTCGGTTGCACCGGCTCGCCAGTTTCTCCGATTCATGAGATCAAAACGCCGCGGCCGCTTCCTCAGCTGGCTGCTAAACGAAGTCGGAGAGGTTGAAGGACCTCACGAGCCCGAGGGCAGACACAGAAAGCATTCCTGGTGGAAGGTGATGTGTTTGACGGGCGTCGACTACTTCTCAACGCTCGGCTACCAGCCCGGAATCGCCTTTCTTGCCGCGGGCGCGTTATCACCTTTCGCAACGTTTGTGCTTGTCCTGCTAACGCTATTCGGAGCATTGCCGATGTATCGTCGAGTGGCCGAAGAGAGCCCGCACGGCGACGGCTCGATCTCGATGCTCGAGAATCTGCTTTCCCGTTGGAAGGGAAAGATGTTCGTGTTGATGCTGCTCGGATTTGTCGCGACAAGCTTTATCATCACGATCACTCTTTCGGCAGCGGATGCCACGGCACACATTGTCGAGAACCCATTTGTCGAGCACAACCTCCACTTTCTAAATCACCGTATTATCGTCACGCTTATTCTGATCGGCTTGCTCGGGGCCGTGTTCTTAAAGGGCTTTAACGAGGCGATCGGCCTGGCTGTGGGGATTGTAGCGGTGTTCATCACCCTTAATGTCGTGACGATCGGTCGCGGGTTGTACGAGATTTTCGTCGTCCATCCGGAGGCCCTGAGCACGTGGCAAACAGCGGTTTGGACAGCACCTAATGTCGGTGGAAGTACATTATGGCTCGTCGCCGCATCATTGTGGGTGTTTCCAAAGCTGGCGCTGGGACTCTCGGGCTTTGAGACGGGCGTTGTCGTCATGCCGCTCGTAAAAAGCGATCATTCGCTGCCCGCCGAGAAAAAGGCGATGATCCACCGCACAGCCCTCGCCGATGTTGAGATTTCCGAAGACGAAGAAAGATATCTCGCCGGCAGAATCAAGAACGGTAAAAAACTGCTGACCGGTGCGGCTATCATTATGAGCTTCATGCTCGTCGGCAGCAGCATAATCACGTCTATGCTTATCTCGCCTGAGAAGTTTCAGCAAGACGGGGAAGCGTACGGGCGTGCCCTCTCTTATCTTGCTCACACGACGTTCGGGGGAGCTTTCGGCACGTTTTACGACATATCGACGATTTTGATTCTCTGGTTTGCAGGAGCCTCGGCGATGGCGGGTTTGCTGAATATCGTGCCCAGATATTTGCCGCGGTACGGGATGGCTCCGGATTGGGCAAAGGCAACGCGGCCGCTGGTCCTTGTTTTCACCAGCATCTGCTTTTTGGTAACGATTCTCTTTCGTGCCGACGTGACGGCTCAGGGCGGAGCATACGCAACCGGTGTTCTTGCATTGATGACCTCGGCTTGCGTCGCCGTAACGATCTCGGCTTGGCGTAAAGGCCAGGCGTCGCGATTCGGTTTTCTAATTATCTCGATCATTTTCTTTTACACGACCATCGTGAACATTATCGAACAGCCTAGCGGTATACAGATCGCATTGCTATTCATCATCGGTATAATCGTCACTTCGTTCGTGTCGAGAGCGTTGCGGACGACGGAGATAAGGGTCGGGGTAATCGAGTTCGACGAGAAAGCACGGCAATTTATCGACGAGGCATCGGCCGAAGGCGAGGTCCGAATCGTGACGAATCGTCGCGAGACTGGCGACGTAACCGAATACCGATTCAAAGAACACGAAAAACGTGTCGACAATCACATCCCGTCAACCGACCCGATACTTTTTTACGAGATCGAGCTTGGCGATGCGTCCGAGTTCGCCGGCGCACTCAAGATTCGCGGTGTCGATATCGAAGGCTATCGCATCCTGCGCACCGAAGCGCCGGCGGTACCAAATGCAATCGCAGCCCTCCTCATGAATCTACGCGACGCTACCGGAAAAATTCCGCATGTTTATTTTGGCTGGAGCGAGGGTAACCCGCTTATCTATCTTGCGAGATACATACTCTTCGGCGAGGGCGATACGGCGCCGGTTACTAGAGAAATCTTGCGGCAGGCCGAACCCGATCCCGAGTTGCGACCACACGTGCATGTCGGAGGCTAGGACGTTTTCGAACTCGACGATCCGTTGGACGCGATGATCGACGGATTCATCTCAATAAAGCAGGATCGGCAATAGACAGGCCGGCCCTGCGACGGATAAAAGGGAACAGTCGTCGAATTGCCGCAGCGGGCACAGTTGATCGAAACCTCGATCCGCTGACGCACGCCGGCAGCCTGGGCGGCGGCTATGGCGGCGATTCGCTCATTCTTGGCCTGTTTGCAATCCTTGCAACGCTTTGGCGGATTTTGCAGTTTTTTGTCGCGGAAGAAAAGCTGCTCGCCGGCGGTCCATACGAAGTACTTGCTGCAGTCAATGCACAAAATGTTTGTGTCTTCGAACTCGGCCAGTTCGTTCGACTCGGCGAACGTGACCGTTTCAGTTCGTTCCAGCACGTTTTGCGACATATACTTCTCCTTGTCGTGGTTGATCCGAGGCGTTTGGATGGGGCTCTGGGCAACGGACGGCGGTCAAGCAGTCCGCCTACTCGCGTTAATCAATCAGTCTTTAGTACATTCTTACCGCGAAATCTGCCAAAAAGTCTCAAACTAACGAGTGAATAAAGGGTTAGCAAACCGACCTTATAACTGTATTTCCAGCGTGTCAAGCTCGGGGGCGTCACAGATTATATACCAAAATACGGTGTTGTATATAGAAAAATGAAAATTTTAGTTGTCGGGTCGGGCGGCCGCGAACACGCAATCTGCGCCGGCTTCGCACGAAGCTCAAGCGTTACGGAGCTGTTTTGTGCCAATGGAAACGCTGGGATCGCGTCGATCGCCGAGTGTGTCGACATTCTGCCGACCGACATCGACAGCCTCGTTGAATTTACGGCCGAGAACCGCATCGACCTAACGTTCGTGGGTGGCGAAACGCCGCTTGCGTTAGGAATTGTAGATCGATTTGCAGAACGCGGATTACAAATCGTTGGCCCGCCGATGGCCGCCGCGAGACTCGAATCGAGCAAGGCATTTGCGAAAGATTTCATGACACGGTATCGGGTGCCGACGGCGCAATACGCCGTTACAGATTCGATTGCAGAAGCAAAGCGCGTACTGAATGCAGGCAAATTCGGAACGCCGGAATCACCGATCGTTGTTAAAGCCGACGGGCTGGCGGCCGGGAAGGGTGTGATCGTGGCGACCGATCGCTGGGCAGCAATGGAGGCGGTCGACACTCTGGACGAAGTTGCCGGATCGGCGGCTGCCTCGAAGATTATAATTGAGGAACGTCTCGTTGGAAGGGAAGTTTCGCTATTGATGTTTGCAGACGGCGCGGATTTCGCTTTGATGCCGCCCGCCCGCGACCACAAGCGAATCGGCGATGGAGATACGGGCCCGAACACGGGCGGAATGGGAACGATTACAGATGATTCGCTCTTGTCGTCGGCACAGCTCGACGAGATCGTTCTGAAGATCGTTCGACCGACACTCGCCGGCTGCACGAACGAGGGCTTTGCGTTCCGCGGAATTCTGTTTCTCGGTTTGATGATGACGGATGACGGTGCAAAAGTGCTCGAGTATAACGTTCGATTTGGCGACCCGGAAACGCAGAGTATTCTTGTGCGTTTGAATACGGACCTTGTGGAGATTTGTGAAAGTATGCTCATGGGAAATTTGGCCGGAGCAAGTATAAAGTGGCTCCCTGGAAGCTCGGCGACGATTGTTTTAGCTGCAGAAGGCTATCCATCGGAGCCAAAAATCGGCGATCCGATCAACGGCATTAGAGAGGCTGAATCGATTAATGGTGTTTCGATATTTCACGCGGCTACGGCTCAGCGGGTGAACGCAGCGGCGGTAAATTCGGCCGAGACAAAGCAGGAAGAATTTACAACGAGCGGCGGACGCGTGCTTGGCGTGACGGCAACCGGAGATGACCTCCCGAAAGCGCTTGATCGCGCATATTCGGCAGTCTCGAAAATCTCGTGGCGCGGGATGCAGTATCGACGTGACATCGGAGCCAGCAGCAGCATCGAAGGTGCGTGAGTAATGTAGTAAAGGGCAACGCCGTGGAACGCAGCCAGAGAATCGCAAAAGGGCCGCAACGCGGCTGAGTAATTGAATTTAAACGTTTACGCCGCACCGTTGGTGCTTTCTCAAACACCATCAGCTAAGGCGCGATCTATCAATTATTATCACAACTTATTCATCGCCCGCCGCCCTTTCTGATCGAACTCGGCCGCCTCCACTTTCAAATTATTCTTCCGGGAAAAATCCGCCAGTTTTCGATACCGATCGACAGGTTTGGTTTTAGTCATCCAGCAAATTTTCGCCATGCACTCGGGGCACGCATCTAAAGGGCGGCGATCGGTTTCGCCAAGATGGTTTGTGCCGCTCATCACGCATTCGTACTTTGTGCAATGTCTTATGCCGAACATGTGGCCGGTCTCGTGGGCGGCGACTTTTAATGTCCGCATGAGAAACGTGTTTTCGTTGGCCGCGTCATCAAGACGAAAAAGCGACCAAACGCCGACTCGATTCTCCAAACTCGCCTGACCGAATACAAAGCTCATCGTGGAATCCGGATACAGATCGTCATCCGTAAACGCGATCAGCGCGGCAGCGTCGTCGGGCATGGTAGGCAATAGTATTTCGTCGAGGATGTAGCCTGTTCGGATTTGCCGATGTCTTGGGTGACCGCTCATCCGTACATTGTCGGTTGAAACAGGTTTTGGCATCGATTTGGCGGGCAGCAGACGAACTTCGAGATTGTAGAATGCCGAAAGATATTCAACGGCCCTATCGATTACTCGCTTTTGCGTCGCGGTAAATTTTCCGAGCGGCTGCACGTATATCGATCGCCGTTCCGCCGTTGGCATAGTCGGATTTTCTTGCAAGAATTCGTCGAACGTTTGACCGGGCTCGTGAAAGGCTGCGAGCCAGTCAAATTTCTGCGGCGGGCCCATCGGCTGAAAAAAAAGCTCAACGCTTTTCATTGCTCGTCGAAGGTCATCGGCTGAACGTTCACTTTTATTCTCGACTGATACCGTGTTTTCTGCAGACGAATCTGGACGGCTGCACGCCGTCGCAAAAATCGAGAGACTGACTGCCGCGAGAATAAGGGCAAAGCGATTGGGGCTTTGAAGAGTCAATATTGTGCAAGGCGATCGCGATAGCGTTCGAAATTATCTTTCATCTCGTCAATCGAATCGCCACCGAATTTTTCGCGCATGGCGTTTGCGATGACGAGGGCAAGCATCGCCTCGCCGATCACGCCCGCGGCCGGAACGGCGGTGATGTCGGAGCGCTCGAAGGCAGCGAGGTGGTCCGCTTTTGAATCGATGTCTACCGAATGCAAAGCCTTGCGAAGTGTGGAGATCGGTTTTAGGTAACCACGAACGCGCAGCTCTTCGCCATTGGTGATACCGCCTTCGAGTCCGCCGGCACGGTTTGTGCGTCGATTGAATTTATCGTCTTCGTAGAAGATCTCGTCGTGAACCGCGGAGCCAAATCGGCCGGAATTCGCTACACCGGTGCCGATCTCAACAGCCTTTACCGCTTGAATCGACATAATCGCCCGAGCGATGCGGCCGTCGAGTTTTTCGTACCAGGACGTGTGCGAACCGAGGCCGGGCAAAATGTTTTTCGCGACGATTTCGAAAATGCCGCCAAGCGTGTCGCCGTTTTCTCTTGCCTCGTCGATGTGAATCATCATTTGCGCTTCTATATCCACATCGGCACAAGCAAGCGGAGAGTTTTTATCGATTGCGGAAATTTCTGCCCACGTTTTTTCGAGTGGCTCGGTTGGAACGGCTCCGAGTTTGATCACGTGACTCTTGATATTAACGCCGAAATTCGTCAGTAGCAGCTTTGCAAAAGCCCCGCAAGCGACTCGTGCAGCGGTTTCGCGCGCCGAGGCGCGTTCGAGAACGTTCCGCAGATCGCGGGTCTGAAATTTCTGGCCGCCGGCGAGGTCGGCGTGTCCGGGCCGCGGGCGCTTCACGATTCGGGGATTTTTCGGCTCGATTTCGAGTACGACGCTCGACATCACCTGCTCCCAGTGACTGAAATCTTTGTTTTCGATAACAAGTGAAACGGGGGAGCCAAGCGTTCGGCCGTGCCTGACACCGGAAAGTATATCGACCGTGTCACTCTCGATCTTCATCCGACCGCCGCGGCCGTAGCCCTGCTGACGCCGCCACAGCTCGTGGTTGATAAAATCGGTCTCAACAAGCATCCCGGCCGGCAAGCCTTCGACAATTGCCACAAGTGCCTTGCCGTGCGATTCGCCGGCAGTGGTGAATTTGAAGAACATAAGGTCTTAACGAGGAGGCCCGATCCTCGGTAACGGCGAAATCGACCGTTACTCCACCTCCCGAACGTGCGCGTGCGGAACCGCCGGGGACAGTGGGAAGTGCGACAAATTTTACATCTAGCTTAATCGACGCTTTGGCCGTATCGCCCTAATTTACGTACGGGCTTCTACAAAACTCTTTCGTCGTCGAAAGACTATCAGACCAATGCTGGCTATGATCAGTAAACCGCCCGCGAAAGTTTGCGGCGGCATGGTTTCGCCTGCGAATATTGCGCCGATGACGACCGCAATTAGCGGCGTTACAAGTGAAATCATCATCGCCCTGGTCGACTCGATTCTACTCAATAGCCAGTAGTAAAGCCAAAACGCAAGTATGGTTCCGAATACTGCAAGATATACGACGCAAACGACGGCGGTCCACGTCCAACGATGGCTGAGCGGATTTCCCTCAGCAATTAATGAGTAAATGACGATCGCCGGCAAACCGCTGATCATTTGCATGCAGACAAGACTCGCCGGATGAATATTGCGGGCTCGAGCCTTTATTAGAATCGAGCCCTGCGCCGCGGCATACGAGCCGAGCACGACCGCGACGCAGCCTACGAATGCAAGATAGCTTTCGACCCTTAGTTGATCGAGGAAAACAACCGCTACGCCGGAAATGCCGACAGAGACCGCAGCGATTTTTCGTTTCGTGATTCGCTCATCGGGAAGAAAAATCCACGCGAGCACAAGGCCGAAAACGGTGATCATCGCCTGCAGCACCGCCGCTAGACCCGATGTTATGTATTGCTCAGCCCAGAAGACGCAGCTGTAGTTTATAGAAAACTGCAGAACTCCGGTCACGATGGCCAAACGCCATTCGGACGTTGACCGCGGCAGCGACAATTTTTGAATTAGGATTACGGGAGCTAGGATCGCAACGGCCAGAATAAATCGGGCGGAGGCAAATGTGATCGGCGGCAGGTCATTCAGGCCGATTTTAATGAAGATCCACGTCGTTCCCCAGATGAGGCAGAGGATCAGCCAAACCGCGATCTTCATACGGTGTCAGTTTCTCTCATAAAAGCTCAGGTGCGTGCTGCCCTGTCGCACGATACGCCAGCGGCGAATCTGGCCGACTGCATCGGGCAGCGGGGTTTTCCCGTGATGCTCGGCGATCAAGATGCCCTCATCACGCAGGAGGTGATCTTCCGAGTAGCCGAATTCGTGCAGCACAAGCGAATAATCAGCATCGTATGGCGGGTCGAAAAAGGCGATGTCCCATCCTTTATCGTGTTTTCGATTTGTAAAATTCTCGGCCGGTAAGGCGAGGACCTCGGTTCTATCTTCGGGAATTCTAAGCAAATCGAGATTTTCTTCGATCAGGGCGCAGGCGCGGCGTGATTTGTCGACAAAGGTAACAAAACCGGCACCGCGTGAGATGGCCTCGATTCCGATGGCCCCGGTGCCGGCACAAAGATCGAGCCATCGCGTGCCGGCACCGATTCGAGCGGCCAGAATATTGAAGATGGACTCGCGAAGACGATCGGAGGTCGGCCGAGTTTTTTTGTCCGCGGGGCTTTTTAGTATACGGCCTCGATATTCTCCCGCAATGATACGCATAATCCGAATTGTCGTATCGATGATAACACTTAGGGTTCGGATCGATTGTTTCGCCGCCGTCTATTGCTGGCGCCCGTAAAACGTAATTGCTGATTCGTCGTTCACGACAATTCGCTGACGCTTTAACTGGCCGATCTTTTCGGGAAACTCCCGCCCCGCGTCATGCTCGATCATGAGAAGTCCGCCCGGCATTACGGGACCTCCGCGCCTGAAAAGATTTAGAACGTGCGGATCTTCCATCGTGCTGTCGGCTCCGAGATAGACCAGGTCCCAAACCCGTTTCTTTTCGAACGCCCGCTTCACGAATGGAGCGATCTCGGCCCGAACCAACTCGCCGTGGCCCATCTTTATCTCGAGTTTTTCAAGATTAGACCGTAAAAAACTGCAGGACTTTGACGAACGTTCGACAAAGGTTACCAACATCGCACCCCGTGAAAGAGCTTCGATTCCGATGCAGCCCGCCCCGGCTCCCAAGTCAAGAAATCGTCGGCCGCGAGTTCGGCGGAATATGATCTTGAAAAGAATCTCACGAAGCTTTCCCCGCGTTGGTGCGGCGGCGGGCGAAAGTGAATTTACGAGAAATCGTGCCCGGTATTTACCATTTGTTATTTGTAGATCGGACGTGATCGGCGGCCCGGCTGCTTCGGGGGTCTTCGCTTTAAGCCCCCGTCTTGATTGAAACGGTTTGCCGGGTGTGCGCCCGCCGTCGAACGATTTCGAGAATCGCGAGTTTGGTTGCGTCGCATTCCTGAAATTATCCGCGGACCTCTGACTGCCATCACGTCGGTACGATGGGTTCCGTTTTGGTCGGTCGCCGCGTTGTTCGTCCCTTTTATGATAAGGGGCACTTTGGTCCCTGCCCTCGCCGCGCGGACTGCGTTGGTCGAGACGCTCCCGGTCGCGAAACGGTTTTCGACTCTGCGAAGAGTTCCGGGAAGGGCGTCGGTTTTCCATTTTCAGATATTCAAGATCGTAGCGTATTTCCTGCTGCGGCCCCGGTTCGAATCTGAAATTAATTCGCTCAGGCGTGAAATCAAGACTGTAAGCAATTTCGTCTGAAGGCAAGCCCAGCGAATCACAAGATTCGGATCGGGCTTTCGGATAAACAATCACGGGAAATATAAACAAATCCTCGAAAAAAAGCCAGCGGAAACTTTTAAAATCTCCTGTAACGCTTTAGCCGATCGCGGCCAGCTTATATCGAGGGTCGGAGGTTACCTGCTTAATCAGTCGACGGCTGTCATCTGTTTTGGTGCGAAGATAGTGTTCGGCCTCGTCGCGCGCGGCCTCAAGAATCTCGAGATCACGGATAATATTCGCGATTCTAAACGCTTCTACGCCTGATTGCCGCGTTCCCAAGATATCGCCTTGGCCACGAATTTCCAGGTCTTTTTCGGCGATGCGAAATCCGTCCGACGTTTCCTCCATAATCCCTAGCCGCTGCCTGGCGACGGCGGTTTGCTTGTCGTCGGTGAGAAGCACGCAAAAGCTTTGATCAGAACCTCGACCGACGCGGCCCCGTAGTTGATGAAGCTGCGACAGACCAAATCGCTCGGCGTGTTCGATTACCATTAACGACGCATTGGGCACGTCAACGCCGACTTCGATCACGGTCGTCGATACAAGTATATTCAGTTCGCCCGAGACGTATTGCTGCATTATGTCGTCTTTCTCGCCCGTCTTCATTCGCCCGTGAAGAAGACCGACGCGCAAGTGAGGAAAGATTTGATCACGCAACTCCTCATACATTTTCGTCGCGGCCTTGAGGTCGAGCTTTTCGGATTCCTCGATAAGTGGATAAACGACGTAGGCCTGACGGCCAAGCTTTATCTCACGTTCGATGCCCTTATAGACGCCTTTACGCTGATCCTCGCCCACGACCACGGTTTTGATCGGCGTTCGGCCCGGCGGAAGCTCGTCGATAACGGAAACGTCGAGGTCGCCGTAAACGGTCATCGCAAGGGAGCGGGGAATCGGCGTCGCCGTCATTACAAGCACGTCCGGGTTATAACCGAGCGCACGGAGTGCCGAGCGTTGCATAACGCCGAACCTGTGTTGTTCGTCGATTACTGCGAGCCCAAGCCGGTTGAACTTAACGCTTTCCTGAATCACGGCGTGCGTGCCGACTACGATTTGAACATCGCCGCTTGCGATACTGGATGTGATTTTTCGTTTTTCTGCCGCCTTCATGCTGCCTTTGAGCAGCGCGACCTGGTAGCCGGATTGCGCGAAAATTCGGCTTGCGTTGCGCGCGTGCTGTTCGGCCAGAATCTCGGTCGGGGCCATCAGGGCGGCCTGGTAACCGTTCTCCGCAACGGCGAACATTGCAATTAGAGCGACAATTGTTTTTCCGCTCCCGACGTCGCCCTGGATAAGCC
>JBHENZ010000320.1:0-3402 GCA_046261815.1 Pyrinomonadaceae bacterium
CCGTGAAACTGATTGACTGTATCGAACCACACGCTGTGGCCGGAAACGTAGAGCCGTTCATTGGTCCCGTGATTCAGCATATAGAAATTCTTGTCAAAATTCGTGCGCAGCCAGATGAATTCGTGCAGAACTTCCGCTTCGACATGATCGCGGTGTGCCGGCACCTCACGGCGAATGTCGTCGTACATCAAAAGGATGCGTCCTGTTGCCTTGAATGGGAGCGTTTGAATAAAATCCATCAACAGCGAAAAATCCGCGGCCGCGGGACTCGGTCGCCAGGATGGAGTATCGTCGAGATCAAAATAACTGTCGGGTCGAGCCGAAGTTGACAGGTAGATCATCCGCGGACCGGGCCTGTCCGAATTGTTCGAATCGAGCCGGTAAGGCCCGGTATAAAATTTCGGCTGTTCGGCCAGATCGATGTGTTGGCGAATGCGTTCGCGAATATATTCATCGAGCGATTTGAGTTTTTGCGTGTCGATGAATGGATCGAACGATTTGTAGCTTGGATACGTGATTCGCGCATCGAATGCCGCAAAAGCAAAAGTTTCGGGAAAGTCAGGTGCAATTGGCAGCGAATTGTGAGCGAGGTCATGCTCGAGCATTTGAACCCAAGGCCTCCGTGTTTGAGGTCGCCAAAAGCACCGTTTACGGGAAGCAGGTAGATGCCGCCGCGAATTGTGAATTCGCAATTGCGATTGCGCTTTTGTCGCCGAGGTCACTTTACTACATGTGATTCTCATTTCTCTCTATCACCTGCACAAACTTTCGCGCGCCCCTGTATATATTAAAAATATCTTTATCGAAATTGCCGTGTTTGTTCACTTGTGTACATTTAGCAAAATATTATTTTTCATACACTCGAGCGTGTGACGGGGTTCGCCAACGCGCAGTATTATATTTTTTAGGAGGTCAAGATGTTAAAAATCGGGATAGTATTGGGAAGCACGAGGCCCGGGCGGGTCGGCGCGGGTGTAGCAAAATGGGCTTTTGAAACCGCGTCAAAGCGTGAGGATGCGGAGTTCGAATTAGTGGATATTGCCGATTTCAATTTACCGCTTTTGGACGAGCCGGTGCCACCATCTCGTGGGCAATATTCGAAAGATCACACAAAACGCTGGGCGGCAAAGATCGCAGAGTTCGACGCATTTCTTTTCATAACTCCCGAATATAACCACGGCACCTCGGGCGCGCTGAAAAACGCGATCGATTTTCTTTTCAAAGAGTGGAACAACAAGGCCGCTGGATTTATCGGCTACGGAAGCGCCTATGGAGCGAGGGCGGTGGAAAGCTTGCGGCTTGTGATGGGCGAGATAATGATCGCCGATGTCCGATCGCAGGTTATGTTGTCGCTGTTTACCGATTTCGAGAATTACAGTGCTTTCAAGCCGGGCGAACGGCATGAAAATTCACTAAACAAGGTGATTGACGAGGTCATTTTATGGGGCACGGCACTTAAGGGTGTGAGGGAAGGTTAATAAACGCCGGGAGAATGCGCGTTAATTTTGCTTTACCTTTTCGCACATTTCTCTTAGAATTTTCCAATATCCTAAGATCTGCTACGTTTCCGGCAGAGATTCGATAAGCAACGGGCCCGCAGGAGGACCACATCATAAAAGGCGACAAGCGATTAAGACCCTGCAGTTTGCGAGGAATGTCGATAAAATCGAATTCGGCGGCGATCGAACAGGATTTGGTCTACGGCTTTGACGAAGCCTTGGGCGATGTGTTGGGTGACGCCCGGGCGGAGCGGGAACAACCTTCCAATACCCTGGTCGCGGTTAACAGCGGTGCCTCGGATTTCGAGTTGTGTCAGATAGCGGCGGCCGGCAGCCTTTCAGCTTTCGAGCTAATTTACGAACGACACCACCGCCGCGTTTACAGCCTCTGCCTGCGGATGACGAGCAGCCAAACCGAGGCTGAAGATCTTACACAGGAAGTTTTTATTCAGCTATTCCGAAAGGCCGGCAGCTTTCGCGGAGATTCGGCATTCTCGACCTGGCTGCATCGCATGACAGTCAATCAGGTGCTGATGCACTTTCGCCGCCGCAGTTTCAAAAACGAAAAAGTTTCCGACAACGGCGAGATGCCGGAACAGACCGTTCACGGCACGGCGAATCCCAACCGGATGCCCGTCGTCGACCGCATCGCCTTGAAAAAGGCTATCGGCGAACTGCCGAAAGGATATCGCAGCGTTTTTGTTTTGCACGACATCGAAGGTTACGAACATGAAGAGGTAGCTCGTTTACTGAAAATTTCGGTCGGCACCTCAAAATCGCAGCTTCACAAAGCGCGCCTCAAGCTGCGCGGGCTGCTGATCAAGCAACACGACTAATCGAAAAATCGATTTGGCTCGTTTGGCCCTGATAAAGTCAGGTTCGGATATTTGTGTGTACGCCAACTCGACGCCTTGCTGACTTAAGTAGAATTTTGAGTAAAAAGGGCAACGAAAGTTGAGCGAGTTTAATCTATTCTGATTGAAAGCGAACAAGGGATTACAATTTCGGACCGCTGATCTTCGTTAGGGTCAGCACTCAATCGAAAACACCGGTGGAAGATTTGATGAACTGCGAAGAGTGTCAACTGCTGATCAGCGAATACCTCGACAATGAGCTTAGCGCCGAATTCGCCTCGGCCGTCGGCGTACATCTTGCCGGATGCCCCCCGTGCGCAAAGTTGTATGAGGATTTCGCCGTGATTCTTGGCACTTGTGACGAGACGGCTCCGGCCGAAAGCGTTCCGCCGAATCCGAAGGCCTTGTGGTGCCGAATTAGTAACACCATCGAGAGCGACATTAGCTCCGAGGCGAGAGCCGCGGCAAAAGGTGCCGAGACAAGGCGCGTCAGACGTTGGAATTTTTCGTTCGCCCAAACGGCAACTGCCGTTGTATGCGTTGCCTTAATCAGCTCGCTGCTAACCCTCGTCGGCTTGCGAAATTATTTTGAACCCACAGGTTCCGATTTTACGACGCGCTCTGAGGCGACCGAGACCTCGCTTGAAAAGTATCTTGGCAAGGTTGGCCTGGTCGAAACGCCGTCGCAGGCGCGCATACGCCGTGCGGGAGAGCAGCAGGCAACTATCGAATATTGGACCTCGCGCGTTGCCGCTCGGCGGGCACAGTGGGACGAGCGCATGAGAAATGCCTTTGACCGCAACTTGACCGTCATCGATGAATCGGTAAAGGAATATACCCAGATTTTGCAGCAGAACCCTGACGACGAGCTCTCAGGCGAAATGCTGAACGCCGTGCTCGACGAAAAGATGGAGTTGTTGCGGGCATTCGCTGAGCTGTAGAATCGGCACTTTTGGAATGGTCGGCGTTTTTAGAGATCGGCTTAGGATAATTCTTGCTAAGAAAACTACGATCTTCGTTCTGTTGAGCGTAGTTTTTTTCTTTGCGCC
>JBHENZ010000321.1:0-2656 GCA_046261815.1 Pyrinomonadaceae bacterium
TTTTGGTATCGCAACGTTCTCGAATGGCTCGACAGGCATCTAAATCGTTAACTTATGCGATTCAATTTATTCTTGAAGACCGCCGTTTTTGCGGCGGTCGCTGTTTCTGGATTTCACGTTGCTGCGTCGGCTCAGCGGCCGCGGCAGAATTTTACCCGGCCGCAAACTTTCGACGTTCAGCACTACATCGTACGTTCCAAATTCGACCGGACGAAGCGTCAGGTGATCGGCGACACGACCGTGCAACTGAAGCCGCTGCGGGCTGGATTTCGCGAGGTTATGCTTGATGCGACCGAAATGAAGTTTGATTCTGTCGCACTCGAGCAAGGCGTCCCGTTAAAATACCGGACGGCCGGTGAGAAGATTTACATTTCCCTCGACCGAACTTACACGACGGACGATCTCGTTTCGATCCGCTTAAAATACGTCGCAACTCCGACAAAGGGCGTTTATTTTGTAAACGAGGTCCGCGACGGCCGGGAGATTTTAAGCCCGGCTCAAATCTGGACTCAGGGCGAGGCGGACGAAACGCATCATTGGATTCCGAGCTTCGATTTCCCGAGCGACAAATCGACGACCGAACAGTTCCTAACGGCTAATCGCGACGAAACTGTGATTTCCAACGGGCAATTCATCGGCAAGACCGAGAACGCCGACGGTACTGCAACCTGGCATTACAAGATGAGCGATCCGCATCCGCTCTATTTGCTCTCGTTCGTGATCGGAAAATACGCAAAGGCGTCGGACGATTACAACGGAGTACCGCTTGGATATTATGTTTATCCGGGCCGAGAAGAAGTGGTGCCGCGAGCATTCGGACGCACCAAGGAAATGATGGCCGTGTTCGAAAAGCTGACGGGCGTCAAATATCCTTTCAACAAATACGATCAAACCATCGTTGCGAGTTTTCACTTTGGCGGGATGGAAAACATTACCGCAACAACCCTTTCCGATACCGAGGTTTTTGCGGCGGGCATCAGCGAAGTGGGAAGCGGCACCGAGGACCTCATCTCGCACGAGCTGGCCCATTCATGGTTCGGTAATCTGGTCACATGTAAGAACTGGGCCGAGCTGTGGCTGAATGAAGGTTTCGCCACTTTGATGGAGGCGGCTTTTCGCGAGAAAAAGTATGGGCGGGCGAATTATATGGTTAAAATCCTGACCGACGCTCAGGCATTTTTGGTCGATGACGCCGTAAATCGTAAGCGGCACGGATTATTCAACCAAAACGCAGGAAATGTCGATTCGCTTTTCGAGCGTGCTGCAACGACGTACAACAAAGGCGGAGTCGTCCTGCACACGCTTCGCGAAGAAATCGGCGACGAAGCGTTTTGGAAGGCTGTGAATATTTATCTCACGCGTTACCGATTTGGCAGCGTTGAAAGCACCGATCTGCAGCGAGTCATGGAAGAAGCCTCGGGCCGCAAGCTCGATTGGTTTTTCGCCCAGTGGGTCTATGGGGCCGGCCATCCAAAGCTGAACATAAGACAAAACTATAACGCGGCGACAAAGCGGTTAATGTTGACCGTCAACCAGATTCAAAAAATTGACGGAATTACCCCACAGGCATTCCGTCTGCCGCTGGAAATTGAAATTACGACGGACGCCGGCGAAAAGGTTGAGAAGATCGTCGTTGGCAAACGTTCCGAGACTTTCAATTTTAATCTAGACGGCATCCCGACCGGCGTGAAAATCGACGATTCCGACAAGATTCCGCTGAAAACCGTTAAGCTCGCGCCGATAAGCATCTCACGATAAAGACTTTAAATAAAAAAATCCCGCGGATCGCGCCACGGGATTTTTCTCTTTGAGAAGACCGGATGTCTGCTTGAAGTGTTGAAGAAGCAGAGCGCGAAGCACGTACATAATCGCGACTTTCGGGTCAATACGCCTGTAGTAACTTCTTTGCCACACCTACGAGGTTAGCTGACGGGCTAGGAACGAAAGATTATCCCCGCGGTTATCAAACCGCTTCGCCCCCTGTTCGACGGCCCTCGCCGTCCAACGTTTGGTTCCCCCGCGCATCCGCAATGGACACTTCGGTGATCAACTTTTCAACAATCAAGACTATACATTAAGTTTTCACGAATTTCAAGGAAAAACTGGCGTTCCGGGACTATCTTGGTGGGTAAAAATGATAGAGCATCAAGTAAACGATGACGCCGGTAATGGATACATAGGCCCAGATTGGAAATACGATCCGAGCAATACGCCTATGTATGTCATAACGACCCTTTAGCCCACGCCATAGCGTCAAAACGACGAACGGAGCGACGGCGGTGGCAAGCACTGTATGAGAGGTCAGGATCGTCAAGTAAATCGGCCGCGCGATTCCATCCCCCGAAAAGCGAGTCGGGCCAAGGCCATAATAATACGATCTCAAAGCGTGATGAGTGACGTAGCTGACAAGGAAAAAAGCTGAAATCGCACTCGCCGAGATCATACATGCCCGATGCTTTGAAACTTGTCGGGTCTGAATAAAATAAAAACCGATGGTGAGAATAGTGCCCGATACAAAATTTAGAAAGGCATTCAGATGTGGAAATATCGGCAGGACATCCATAAAGCTCGCGCCGCGATTTATATATAAAAACCCAACAAAATTATCAGCGCGATCCACAATAAATCCAAAAGATGCCAGTACCAGCCGATAGAT
>JBHENZ010000322.1:0-10001 GCA_046261815.1 Pyrinomonadaceae bacterium
CTATCGTGTTTGGCAAAACACCGACCCCGCCGCTGGTCAGGTCGGCAAATACCTTGTAAATAATCAGGGACAGCCGGTTTACCTCGTTGATCCGGGCATTAACGGAGTCGTAAAAGAAGATTCGCAAGGCAACAAGCTCGAGCGCTATGATGCTCCGAAGGCCACCCTGATGAGTTACATCATCAAAGGCGTGCTCGGCCAGGATCTGCCCTGGGGCCTCGTTCTTATAGGAGCCATGATTGCAATCATGCTTGAAATCGTGGGTGTTCCGTCGCTCGCTTTTGCGGTCGGCCTGTATCTTCCTATCGCGACCAGTGCACCAATTTTTGTTGGAGGCGTCGTTCGCCGAATTGTCGATATTTACCTGAAACGCAAGCTCGCCGCGGGAAATCTTACCGAAGACGAGATCGTTGCCGAGACAGACAAATCGCACGGTGTCCTCATGGCCTCGGGATATATCGCCGGCGGAGCGATTGCCGGGATTCTTATCGCCGTATTTGCCGTTATTCCGTGGCTTAAGAGCCTGCAGTTGGCCTCGAACGATTGGGCAACCGACAACAATCCATTTTTCGCCGGTGATCAGGCATGGTGGCTAGGGGCCGTACCGTTTGCGATTCTTGCTGTAATCTTGTATCTCGTGGGCCGCGAGAAATTAATGGGCGGCGGCGGGAGCGAAATGGCACCCGGAACGTCGGCAACCGAGGTGCGCGAAAGCGATCTGTAAGCCGTATGGGGTCTTCCGCTATCGCTGGATCCTTCTGTGATCTGCTGCGTTTAGATGCGTCGAGGACATTTCAACTTGAGACCGGGGGGTGTGGAGAAGATTTGGTTTTTTCCCGCTGTCCCAAGCGGTTTTACACGCGCCTTAAGGGCGGACGCAACGATAAATTATTGAGCTCGCCGTAGAGGTTGCGGAGGAAAGCAGGCTGGCATCGGGACAGCACGGCGAAAATTTCCTTACAATTTTCTGAGAGACACGCTATAATCCTGGGGGGCGTGTTCCGCTTTTTCTCGTCTAGTGCGCCCGTGCTTTTCCCTCCAAGAGGTCTATAAAACTCGAAAAAATCCGCTTTCGGAGCCTGCTCAATGCATTTCGTTTTTGGGAAGTATTCATTTCTCGTCGTTCTAAACATCTCGGTTTTGCTTTTTGAGGGCTGTGCGGCAAAGGCGTCGCAACGCGAGCCGAACAACCTGTCCACGGCCAAATCAGCCGCGACAAGCACGATCGACATAAAGCCCGGCTCGCCATCCGAGACGGTACGAGCATTTTATGAGCATTTACGCGGCGGCAGGATTCGCGAGGCGATATTTCTTACAAACTTGCGGCCGGCAATCGAAGGCCTGACCGACGCGGAACTGCGGGAATTCAAGCTCGATTTTGAGCAAATTGCCGTCAAAGTTCCGGCAAATCTCGAGATCAACGGCGAATTCATCTCCGGCGACTCAGCGACCGTTACAGCCAAGCTGCCAAACAACGACGACCTCGAAAAAAGCGAATTTCAACGGATCAGGCTTAGGCGTGACGGAAAGATCTGGATCATTCTCACCGTCGATCAGGCGGCCGAGACTGTTGTCAAAAAAGAAGGGAAGAATTATTTTCGTTCGCTCCGGATCACCGCCCACGAAGATGACGCCCGCGAGATGCTCCAACGCATCGCGAAGGCACAGATTGCTCATACCATACAGAATCGGGGCCTGTTCGCCGACATTTCGGCATTGGTCGCGGCGGGATTTCTACCGGAGGACATCAAGTCAAGCGAATCCACAGGTTATCGCTATGTCGTCGTGCTGATCGACGGGGGCAAAATCTATGAGGCAGCCGCCCGGCCCGCCGAGTACGGAAAGTCAGGAAAGCTAACGTTTTACGTTCGTCTCGACGAAAACGGCAGGCCGCGGCTGACGAGCACAGACGAAGGTCCGCCGGCCGCGAGGAAGTGAGTTTGGAAGATGTGCACGATTGCACGTTTACTTTAATTACCAAAAAGCGGCTTAACGCCCTCCCCTGAGCCCGCTGCCAACCGCCAAAATCGTTTTTTCCAATGGGTTAATCTTATGATCCGAGAATTGGTATCAAGATTCAACAGAACCTGGACAGAGCGGCGTGCTTCGGTCCGGAGAAAGTTTCAGGTGCCGGTCAAGGTTTGCTTTGCTCCTGTCAGCGATCCGATGTTGAAGAACGTCAGATGCGACGACTCGTTTTTGTCTGGTGAGACGATCGATCTGAGCGATACGGGAATCGGATTCATCGTTTCGTCCATCAGGATCAAGGAAAAATATCTTGTCGGGCAGCAGCGGCCGCTGAACGTCGAGCTCGATCTGGCAGGAAAGCGCGTCAAGATGCGCGTTTTAGGCGTGCGTTACGAACGCGTCGGCATTCATGTCTCCACCGAGCAGTACCTCATCGGTGCCGTGATCACCGAAATATCCGACGACGACCGGACCGCCTACGAACATTTTATGAACAACGGCAAGAGCCTGCTGCAAAGTTACGCGCCCGAGTTCGAATTTGAAGCTTAAAAAGTAATCCAGCTAAGCTGCCGAATGGCGAGAGACGTTTTTCATAAAGGCGTCTTTTTTTGCTTTTGAAGTGCCGGTCGTTTAGATTTCTGGTAATGAAGGAAACGGTCGGAGTCGGATTCATCGGGACGGGATTTGCGCGCAAAGTTCAGATGCCATCGTTCGCGGCATGCAAAAATTCTCGGCTGGTTTCGGTGGCAAGTTTTTCGCTCGAAAACGCAAAAGCAACTGCAGCGGAATTCGGCATCGCGCATTTTACCGACGATTGGACCAGGACAATTTCTCACCCAGAAGTCGAACTGGTCTGCATCACAACACCGCCGAATTTGCATAAGGAGATGACGCTCGGGGCGCTTCGTGCCGGAAAACACGTGCTTTGCGAAAAGCCGATGGCCAGGAACGTCGCTGAGGCGGAAGAGATGTTAACGGAGTCGCGTTCCGCCGGCGTTTTGGCGCTGATCGATCACGAACTCCGCTTTCAACCGGGCCGGCAAGCAGCGTATGGCTTGCTTCGTGAAAAAGCGATCGGGACAATCCGTCACGCGAAATACAATTTCCGCGCACCGCACCGCGGCGATCCAAATCTTGCATGGAACTGGTGGTCGGATGCAGAACAGGGCGGCGGCGCGCTCGGAGCGATAAATTCGCACGTAATCGATTCGTTTCACTGGCTGCTGGACGCCGACATCGAGAGCGTCTATTGCCAACTTCAAACTCATGTAAAACAGCGGCCGTTGGACGGAGGTTTGCGCGATGTGACAACGGACGACGAAGCGAATATGCTGCTGCATTTTCACGATTCAGATATTGTCTCGAATGCGACCGGGCTAGTTTCCGTCTCTATGGTCGAGCAGCCGAATTACCAAAATCGCATCGAACTTTTCGGTACCGACGGAGCAATGCGCGTCGATCATCGCGGAGAACTGTTCCTCGCGAAAGCAGATGAGAACGAATGGACGAGCGTCGACATCGATTTAGGAAACGCGATTGAGGGCGTGGCCGATACCGGCTTTTCACGCGCGTTCGCCGCATTCGCGCCGAAGCTGGTCGAAGCCGTCCGTAAAGGAGAAAGGTCCATCGAAAATGCAGCTACCTTTCAGGACGGACTTCGCATACAAAACGTGTTGGACGCCGCGAGAAAATCGAACGAGGATGGAAAACTGAAAAAGGTTTCCTGAATTCGGATACGGCCGAGCGAAGCGGATTGGAGGAGATCAATGATCTTTGTTTTATGGGGCCGGCGTAGAATTTCAGCCTTGAGAACAACTACGTGGTCGTGCGGCTTTCAGCAATAAAGTGAAACGTGATATTAGACGCCCAAATGCCCGGCGGGTCGACGGCGTACGAACCAGTCCGGGCACATTCGATTAGCGAGCGACATAATCAAAACTCAATGGGCAACACACGGTTGCGGCCATTGAAAAATTAGAGCCTTACCTTTCCATATTCGCCACCCTGAGCTTCCTGTCCAGTGACGCGTGCTTTGACAAATCCGGCGAGCTGCACAAGCTTCGAATTCGGGGCGTCCCAATACTCGGCCTCTTCGACTGCGACTTTTAATAGGCAAAGATGCGGATCGTCGAGGCCTTCTGGAAACCAGGCTTTCAATACAGGATTCCATAACTCTTCGATTTTCTGCTGATCCCTCACAATCTCTCCGCGGCCGAAAACCGATACGTACCGATCCTCATCCGGCTGCGAGTAGGCAACCGAGACACGATTGTCTGTCCGTACTTCATCGATCTTATGCGTACCATCGCTGGTGAAAAACCAAAGATCGCCGTCGAACTCGAATTCCTGAGTCGACATCGGCCGGCTGCGTAATTTTCCGCCGGCGAGCGTCGTCAACATGCAAAAATCTATCCCCTCGATAAGTTCTTCAAGTTTCTCAATTGATTCCCGTCTATTTTCCGCCATCTGCACACCTTCCTTGATAATTTGTTTGTTCGAAAACGAAACAGTCCGACAAAACTGTTTCAAAATGCGACGGCACTCGTTAAGAAGGGCCATCGGCTTCAGGCACATGCTCGGGCAGGAAACAACGTATCGTAGCCTCGGCAAGCATGGCCGGCTCGAGCTCAGACTGACAAACAGGACACATCGTTGCGATCTCGGTTCGTGACGTTTTCTTTTGCTGAATTCAGAAACAGGCTAATTTACTTCAACCTCGTCAAGCAGCTTGCTTAACTTTTCATAATCGACCGGCTTGACCAGATGCGCGTCGAATCCGGCCTCGCTCGAGCGACGGCGATCCTCGTCCTGGCCCCATCCCGTAAGAGCGATGAGATATACACCGTTTGATCCAGCCTGTGCTCGTATACGGCGGGCGGCTTCATACCCGTTTAATTTGGGAAGCCCGATGTCGAGCAGAATAACGTCCGGCTTGAGTCGTCCAGCGGCCTCTACAGCCTCAATGCCGTCCCGGGCGATATCTACGATATTGTGGCCGCCCAAAGTAAGCAGCATCGCAAGGCTGTCGGCCGAATCGCGGTTATCGTCTACGACGAGAATTCGCCGAACACCGCTGCGACCTGCAACGTCCGGCAGCACCCGAGAAACGGCAGACTCTGCCGATTCAGTCGCCAATGGCAAACGCACGATAAACACCGAGCCTTTACCCGTGCCTTCGCTTCTGGCCTCGACCGAACCGCCGTGCATTTCGGCTAGCCGCTTGACAAGCGTAAGGCCGATGCCGAGGCCGCCCTGGGTGCGTTCGAGTGATGTATCGGCCTGAACGAACATCTCGAAAATTACCGGCAATTGCTCCGGTCCGACACCGATGCCCGTATCCTTTATGCGAATTTCGGCGTAACCCGAATCCACCGTGACCGAAAGATCGATCTTACCGCCAGGCTCGGTAAATTTGCAGGCGTTGTTAAGCAAATTACCTAGGATCTGCGCGATACGGGCCGGATCGGCGTCAAGGTAAATCGGATGGTCGGCGAGCGAGACGGTTAGTTCGTGCTGCGCACTTTCGCAGCCCGGTCTTGCTGCTTCGACGGCGTGATGAATCACCGAGTCAAGCTCGATTCGCTGCTTTTTGAGCTCGATCTTGCCGCGGGTGATGCGGCTGACATCGAGCAAATCGTCGATCAACCGGACCATTTGCCCTACCTGCCGCTGCATCATATCAACGGCGGGCTGGAAGTCTGGCATCTCCCCGCCTTTCAACCTGAAGATCTGCATCGCGTTTCGGATCGGTGCCAGCGGACTACGAAGCTCGTGCGCGAGCATTGCGAGAAATTCTGTCTTTCGACGATCTGCTTCCGAAAGGTCGGCCGCTACCTGCCGCAACTCATCTTCCAGCCGTTTGCGATCGGTCTGATCACGCATCACTTTCGAAAAGCCGATCAATTTACCTGTCTCGTCGCGGATCGCCGTCGTAACGCCAAAAGCGAAAAATCGGGTCCCGTCCTTTTTCATCATCCAACGATCGTCGCTGGCGCTATCCCTAACTGCGGCTATCCTTAGCTCTTGTTCGGCCACGCCGCTGCGAATATCTTCTGGCGTAAAAATACTCTCAACGATGTCCTGCCCGATAAATTCTTCTTCCGTAAAACCAAGCACGCGCTCGACGCCTTCGTTCCAGGTCGTCGCTCGGCCATGAATATCGGTGCGGAAAATTGCGTAGTCTCTAATCTGTTCAACAAGGGTCCGATGCCGCTCTTCGCTCTGCTGCAAGTCTTTGGTGCGTTCGGCGACGCGGCGCTCAAGCTCGTCGAGAGTTTGCTTTAGAGTCTCTTCGGCGGCCCTACGGGCGGTAACGTCGTGCATCGAAACAACGGCTCCGACCTTTTTACCCTCATCATCGAAAAACGCCTGCCCAGATGCAAGCAAACGCTTGGGCCTACCGCCCCGCGGAGCAATCACCATTTCTTCGTTCACGACCGGCTCGCCTTTTAATGCGCGAAACAGCGGCACCTCATCCCTGGTCATTGGCGTTTTGCCATCGGATTTGAATAAATCGTAGTTCTCGGCCCAGCGGTCGGCCGGGATCGATTCGGCGGGCAGGCCGTGGAATTCACGCGTGGCTCGGTTAAACAGCGTTAATACACCTTCGGAGTTGCAAGCGACGATGCCGTCGTGAATATTCTCGAGCAGCGTTTCCATAAAGCGGTTTTGATCAGCCAGTTCGCTTGTTCGCTGAGCTACTCGCTCTTCGAGATCAGCCTGCAACTCGCTTTGCAACTTTTCCGCCTTTCGGCGAAGCGTGATGTCGCGAAGATAGCCCGTAAACAGCGGCGGCCCGTCACCGGGGAGACGCGTAACCGCAAACTCGACGGGAAATTCTTGCCCGTCTGCCCTCAAAGCCGTCAATTCAATGCGGCGATTAAGAACCGGGCCGGTGCCCGTTTCGAGGTATCGTGCCATTCCCTTTCGATGCTGATCTCGAAGCTTCGGCGGAATGATCAACTCGGCCATTTCCAGGCCCAGAACGTCCTCGCTTTTATATCCAAAAGTTTGTTCCGCCGCAGGATTGAACTCGACTATGTTGCCCATGTGATCGATCGAAATTATGCAGTCGAGCGCCGTTTCGAACATCGCCGTCTTGCGTGCTTCGTTTGCGGCACTCGCCCGCGAGGCCGCACGCTGCTCGGCAACGTCGCGAAAAACCAACACACAGCCCACGATCTCGCCGTCTTTACAGCGAATGGGCGCGGCGCTGTCGTCGATCGGATGTTCAGTGCCGTCTTTGGCGATTAAAACGGTGTGATTGGCTAAACCAACGATCCTGCCTTCACGCAATGCTCGAAACGCGGGATTTTCAACCGTCTGCCTGCCGGTTTCGCTGACGATCTGGAAAACCGTTTCGAGCGATTCGCCGATTGCATCGATGTCTTTCCACCCGGTTAAGGATTCGGCGACCTGGTTCAGATTTGTCACGCGTCCTTCTGTATCGGTAGTGATCACCGCGTCGCCGATACTCGCCAGCGTCGTTCGGAACCGCTCGGCCTGCTCGGAAAGGGTAAATTCCGCCGATGCGCGTGACCTCAAATAGCGTCGCAGAAGAAGAATGAACGCGCCGATTGCTCCCAGTGCAGCGAGGCCAGATATTAACTCGGTGAGAATTACAACTCGGAAAGTTCGATCGGAGTTGGCCTGTCGGCCCACGAGCAAGTGCTCCTCTTCAGAAATCATTTCGGCAATAAGGCCGCGAAGGCTGTTTATTGCAGCCTCAGGCTGCCCAGTCGCGATATACGCGCGTGCGCCTTCGAAGCCTTCGTTCTGCCGCAAAAGTATGGTGTGGTCGAAATTTTGCCGGACGACTGAAATTCGCTGTCGCAGATCCGGAATACGCGCCTGCTGTTTCAGATCATCCGAGGTGAGGCTAGCGACACTGTTTACTTGCTCGTCGATGACAGCGGTTGCCTCGTGATATGGCTTTAAGTAGGTCGGTTGTCCCGTAATTACGAAACCACGCAGGCCTCGCTGAGTGTCAATCGCCGATGCCTGAAGGTTCGTGAGGGCGCTTGTAACCTCATGCGTGCGGGCTACAAGGGAGACATCTTCGCGCAGTTGCCACGTGTTCTGAAGTGTCAGAATGACGTTTACAACCAGCAAAATCACGGCAATTGCCGCACCGATTATGAGCGACTTGTTTGAGAGACCGTCTGCCATTTTCGAACGAATGCTTGTAGCTGCCTGGAATTGAGATTGCCGCGTACTACGGGTGCAAGGGGCAGCCGCAATCCAAAAACTGTCGCCACGCCGCCGATGCACTGTTTGCAGTCGCAAAAGTTTAAGGAGCGCAGCTTCGCCGCGTGGAGACTAGACGCTGTATTTTAGCAGAATAAAAGAGAAATTAACTTGTATGGTCGTGCACAATTCGCCATCCGTCGTTAAACTTTCGAAAAATGAGGGTGAACTTTCCGGCCGGATTGTCTTTTTCCCGTGCGAGAGCCCACGAACCCAGGACTACCACCGTATCTTTTGAGAGCACATTTATTTCCAAATCCGAAAACGTGAGTGTGCCCATTTTTTCGCGGGTGTCGTAATTCTTTTTGTAACGGTCAAGCGTCGGCTGCCACCCGCGGGTTACATTTTGCCCGGAAACAAACGTGAGCTTTGCCGAATTCCAGTAACCTCGCATAAAGCCCCCAACATCACCGCGGTTCCAGGCGGCGGATTGGGAGTCCATCACGGCGCGGATCGCCATGCTCGCCTTTTCCCGTGTTGAGGCGGACTGGGCAAAGCCCGCGGCGCAAGAAATCAACAAAATCACCGAAGCGGCAATCGCTTTCATAGTCAGATTAATTTAGCAGAAAAAAGCCTTGGGCGGCGAAACACACGAAACGCTCGCGAAGATTTTATCCTTTATCGTGTGTTCGAGTATTCTTTTTCGTAAAAGGCGGCTATTTCTGAGTTGCCGACGCCTTTTGCTTTTCGGTCAACGTAATTCCCATCTTTTCGAGCGTTGCTTGATTCAAGGTGCCGGTAACTTTTACCTCGTTCGCTTCCTGATATTTTTTCAATGCCTCACGCGTGGCATCGTCGAGCTTTCCGGACGCTTCGCCCGAGTACATACCCTTCGCCCTAAGCATCCCTTGCGCTTCGATGATCTGATCTTTTGTTGCTCGGAAGATTACGCGTTTCGGTGTGGAGGTTTTTCTTGTTTCAGCCGATGATGCGGTTGAAGCGGACGAAGCGACTGTTGCCGCCGATGCAGGCGTGCTCTCGCCCACCGGAATTGCCTTTTGGGCCGCGGTCAGCTCGATCCCCATCTTTTCGAGCGTAACGCGGTTCAAGGTGCCGGTTTCTTTTAGCTTTTTATCCTTTTGATAATTTCTGATCGAGGCCCTCGTGGCGACGTCAAGCTTACCGGTCGCGTCGCCCGAGTACAGGCCACCGGTCTTTAACATCGTCTGTACCTGCTTTATTTGATTTTTATTGGCGCGAAAAATAACCTTTTTGGGTTTCTTATCGGATGATTCGGTGGTTGCAGGTGCAGCAGAAGCCGCTGCGGCTTGCGCATTGGCGCATATCGCCATCGCAAGCGCTAAAACTATGAGGAGCACTGATCTTTTCATTTTTTTATCTCCGGAAATTAAGAGTTTTTGAATTCGCGCAAAGCGTTCAGTAGGGCAAAAAGCGCCGGAAGCAGCGAAGCTGGAATCTTTGCGTTTGAGAATTTCGAATGGAATAGTGAACCATTAACTGCAACCTGTCAAGAACTTTGTCGTTTATCTTTCCAGAACCATGTCTCTCGACACAGCACTCGAAAAACAGATTCGGGAAGCAATGGAGCGCGGCGATTTCGATAATCTGCCGGGGCGAGGGAAACCGCTCGATCGATCTCGACGCGTATTTCAAAATACGCCTGAAGACGTTCGAATGGGCTATACGGTGCAGAACCCTCCCACGTCAGTGAGGCGAGACGCTCAGGTTGACTGTTCCGCCCGCTAGGTGCGGGCTCCTGCATTTAATAACTTGCTGAATGAACGTTCATTCAGTTATAATTTCGGGGCAGTTTAGTTCAACTACTT
>JBHENZ010000323.1:0-3933 GCA_046261815.1 Pyrinomonadaceae bacterium
ACGCGGATCATTGCCGTCGACATGCCCAATCAAGCCGAAATCGCCACGGACCGCTGGCAAAAGTATTTGACCACCGTGCGCGCAATCGAGCAGAAAACCGGTTATAATTTTTTTGCGGCGCTCACACCCGAGCTGCAGGAAATCCTCGAAAACCGAGTCGACACGTCCACTGCCGAGAACCGACAACCCCGATGACAGAAATTAGATGCCCGAATTGCGAAACACACAACCGCCTCTCTGCCCTTCAGTGTGTTGAGTGTGCGTTGCCCTTCAACAATCTGCCGGCGACCGCTTTCGTTGGCGATTCTTTCGATCGTCCTTCGCCGTATGAACTGCCGAGCAAAACACTCGCGCCTTCGGGTATTCGATCCGAGGTGCCGAACGCGCGATCTGCAGCAGTTCCGAGGCTTGACAACAATGAACGCGGGCGGAAAACATTTTTTTGGTATCGCGTTTATTGCGGATTTATGGTGTTGCTTTACGCAGTACTTGCGGTCCTCGGAGCGTTTATTACCTATTTACGGCCGGAAACGAGCCAGTACCGTCCCGAAGACATTGTAATCATGGGCGTGATATACGCGATCCTTGGTGCCGTGCTATTTCTCGTTTATCTTATCGCCATCATTCTGCCGCCGAAGCCGTATAACTGGATCGTCGGCATTGTGATGATTGCGATTGGCATGACCAGCTGCTGTATGTGGCCGGCCGTCATTCCGCTGCTGATTTATTGGATCAAGCCTGAAACCAGAAAGTTTTTCGGACGTAATTAAATGCAGAAGCCCCGACCTAAGGGCTTTAAGATCAAGTTGTTTATTTCGCCCTTACCTTCCGTGCGGGCTTCCGCATCTTTTGCAACGCTATGAAGACACTAGTACCTTTAACGCTGCTCATTGTTTTCGCCTCGCTTGATTTAACCGCTCAAACCGTCAAGGAAGCCCGTCCGGCCGACGTGGCTTCGATCGGTTCGATCATGAAGGCTGTGTATGAGGTGATCTCCGGCGACGCCGGCCAGCCACGCGATTGGGACCGTTTTCGCTCGCTTTTTCACAAAGACGCAAAGTTGTAAGAATCCCGCACGTGAGTAAGGGCGAAATATCAACTATCAATTAAAACCGGCCATTCTCCACAATACGCGAAATCCGCGCGGCCAGTCAGAAGAATTTCATCGTCGTCGCGCCAAACGACATCAGTCACGCCGCCATCCGTGTGCACGGATACATGCCGATCGCATCGGCCGGTAAACGCGCCCAAAATCGCAGCACCGGACGCACAGGTTCCGGAAGCAGATGTCTCGCCGGCACCGCGTTCCCAAATTTTTAGCTTGATATTCTCGCGGTCGATAACGCGAACGAAAACGATGTTTGCGTGCTCAGGGAAAACTTCGTGAACCTCAAGTTCGCGGCCGATGATCCGCCATTCAAGATCGAAATCGCCGACGAATAAACAGGCCACCGGATTGCCGACGTTAACGCATGAAACCGAATAAGTGTGCTTGCCGAGTTCGATTGGAAAATCGATAACCGACTCGATCGGCCCTTGCGGTCGCGGTTTTAAAGGAATCGCACTGCTCGAAAAACGCGGTTTCCCGATCTCGGCCCGAAATCGATAACTGCCGTCTGCTATGGTTTCGAGCAATTCAAAATTCTTCACGCCGCTCCGTGTCGCCAATCTCAGGAAAGTGTCTGTCCAAAGCTTCTTGTAATAGAGATATGAAACGGCGCACCTTGTGCCGTTTCCCGAGAAATTCGCATAGCTGCCGTCCGGATTTACGATCTCGCAATAGTAATCCGCCGAGCCGTTTGAAATTTTTTCGATAATCGCGATGCCGTCCGCTCCCGCACCCGTGTGCCGTCTGCATATGGCCTTGGCTAATTCCGGAAGCCCAATTTCATCGGTCACTTCGGATTTCTCAATGACGATGTAGTCATTCCCGAATCCATGAAATTTGTAGAATGGAATTGGTGGCATGGCTTTGGGAGAGGCAGGGGTCCTAGCCTGCGAGCAAATGCTGACCAGCATGCAGGCAGGGATCCTACGTTGCGACTTATCGTCTCGCCGCCGGAGCAGGAACGATTTTCAAAATCAATTTTTCAGCCGCGCGCATAAGTTCGACTTCGTATTCCTGTCCCGCCGTCATCTCGGCAAGGGCGGCCGTGTAATCCATCACATTACGCACCGCTTTTCCGGCAAGTCTGACGATCTTATCGCCTGCCTTTATGCCGGCCTTCGCCGCCGGAGAATCCGCGCGAACGCCGTCCAGCACCACCCCATCCGTCGAATCGCCGTACGTCGGGATCGTCCCGAGCGAAACATTAAATCGCATACTCCTGCCCATCGTGCCGGATGATTTTGCGACGGTATACGTTGGTTTAAAAGGATCTTGATCGATGCTCCTGACGATTTGCGAAACGTAATTCGTGATTCGGTGCAGACCGTCGTAATTTATCTTATCGAACGTGTCAGACGGTTTATGGTAATCCTCGTGCGTGCCGGAGAAAAAGAACAAAACTGGAACGTTCTTGGCGTAAAACGATGAATGATCCGACGGTCCAAATCCATCTTCATTCAGTACGAGACTAAAAAGCGAAAGCCGCTCAGCCATATGTGCCGGTCCGCCACCTGGGGTGTTCGTCGGGACATGCACGATTCTCGGAGCGTTATTGGATTCAACCGTATTTTTCCACTCGCCCGCCGTCCCAATTCCCCCAACATTTAACTTCTTGTCCTTCAACCGCCCGACCATGTCCAGGTTGATCATCGCCACTGTCTTTTCGATAGGCCAAACTGGATTATTGACGTAATGCCGCGATCCGAGCAAGCCGTCTTCCTCGCCGCTGAACAAGATTAAAATCAGCGTTCGTTTGTTCTTTTTTTCTTTCGCAAACTCACGAGCCAGCTCGATCACTGCGGCCGTGCCGGAAGCATTATCGTCCGCGCCGTGGTGTATCTGCGCAGATTCCGCCGCAAGACTCGCCTGCCCGCCGCGCCCGAGGTGGTCGTAATGGGCGCCGATCACGATCGCCTCGCTTTTCAGCACCGGATCGCGCCCTTCCAGAACGCCGATGACGTTGTAGCCAAAACCGGGTTTTCTGGAGTCAATAATTTTTTCAGTGCTCTCCGAGCCTACATGCGGGTTCGCCGCATGGCCATTTGCCGCCTGCGGTGAATGTGGAAACGTCTGTAAATAGCCGTTTCGCCCGTTCGAGTTTTGCACGACGCCTTTTAATCTGAACCTTGCAAATTCTCCAGCTATATAATCAGCCGCCGCCTTCGCTCCCTTTTCACCTGTCCTGCGTCCTTCCATCTTCGGCGATGCCAAATATTCCACGTGCCGGCGCAAATTTTGATCGCGGAGGTTCGCAGTGCGCGCTTGTGAAAGTGCGACAGTAGCAAAAACCAATACCGCAACCGAAATTCGTAGCGAAATTTTCAAATGGATTTGCATAATCCTCACATCGACTGGTCAATTACTCCACCCAATCCGCGATAAACACATTCGTATCACCCGTTTTCGCAGCATTTCTGTTTGATGCAAAAACGAGCTTTTTGCCGTCCGGTGAAAACATCGGAAAGCCATCGAATGATTCGCTGAATGTAACGCGCGAAAGATTTGTGCCATCAGCGTTTATCATCGCCAGATCAAAATTGCGCTTTCGCAGATCCGTGGCGAAATAATTCGTGCAAAAAATTATTCTCTTGCCGTCGGGTGTAAAAAACGGGGCGAACGACCCTACGCCCAAGTTAGTCACTTGCCGCTTGTCCGAGCCATCGGCGTTCATCGTCCAGATTTCAAAAACAGTGGGAACGATCAGGTGCCTCGCGAGCAAACTCTTATAACGCGATATTTCTGCGGGCGTGCTCGCGGCCGACCGTCGGTACACTATTTTTTTCGAATCCGGCGAGTAAAACGCTCCGCCGTCATAGCCGATCTCG
>JBHENZ010000324.1:0-11017 GCA_046261815.1 Pyrinomonadaceae bacterium
CACCAAGCCGGGCGGATTTGGCGGTCCCGACATCTACGAGAGCACGATAACCGACCTTGGCTTTGAGCGGTCGGTCAACGTCTTTGAGCTCAACAGTCGATCGATTGAGACCTGTTTTTGGGTAAGAGACGACGGGCTCGAGTTGATATTTAGCTCGAACAGGCCGAATCTCACCGGCGACATAAACGCCCATGATATGTGGGTCGCGACGCGCGATTCGGTTTATGAATCGTGGTCGGCGCCCGTGAAACTAGGGCCGAACGTCAACGTGCCTGGCTATCAGGATGTGAATCCGGCTTTGTCGTTCGACGGGCGAACGATGATGATGGCCTCCAGGCGACCGGGCGGCATCGGGGCGGGATCGTTTGATATTTATATGACAACACGACGGCGGATCGGAATAGATCAAGAAACCTTGCCAGGTGAATAGGTGATCAAACAAGTTCCTTGAACCGTTGCCACTGTCGCTTCAGTTTTGACATTAATTCGATAAACGGCGGATGTTTGCGATTGCCGTTGAGGTTTGGGTCGCTCGCGAAATAGGTGTAATTTGGAAAGCCGTCATCCGCCGCGTACTCTAGCCATTTTACCGACTCGTCTAGCATACCCATTGCCGAATAAGCAGACGCGATGTTGTGGGCGGTATGATGAAAATGGCCAAAGTTTTTACCCATCTCCGTAGCCCGATCTATCATTTTCTGCGCCTCTTTTAAATCACCGGCCTTAGCCAATAGCAAAGCCTTTACGCTCGTCAGGCTTCCGCCCTCGTCGATAGGATTGTCGCCCAGATATTTGTCGACTATGGTTTCTGCGTCATCAAAGCTCCCGAGCTGGATCAGAACTTCTGTCCTGACACGGTCGACGAGCATTGGACTTACATCGCCCGGAACCGTTTTTAGGATAGCTCGCGCTTTCTCAAACCTGCATTGCCATGCCGTGTAGACGCCGACACGAAATCGGGCCATCGTGTTGTTCGGATTTATTTCTATCGCTTTCGCAACCTCTTCCTGTGCCTCGTCAAGCAGGCCGACATGCGAATAAACCATCGACAATTGATGACGCGTTTCGTCATCATCGGGCGCCAATTCCAAAGCACGTTTGAAAGACGTTATCGATTGCTCATGCGGAAATCCTTTCGACTTCGTCCACAAGATCAATCCGCGCGCGAAGTGTGCTTCAGCCAGGTTAGGATCTAGATCCAGTGCCTTCACGACGGCAACATCGGCATTCTCCTGCATGACCTTGGCTTCAGAGCGAGAAGTGAACTTGAAGGAGCGCGTATTGTACGCTCGTGCCAGCTGGGCATAGGCGGCGGCGTAGTACGGATCGATAGCCACAGCGGCCTCAAGGACCTTGATCGCATCGTCAGTATCGGCAGTATTCTCGCTGCCGGCCTTTACCTTTCCTCGCACGTAGAGGTCGTATGCGGGAGAGCCGCCAGGAAATACCCTGCTCGAACTAGGCGAGTCGGTGACTCTCGATGTCTCGTGATCGTAGATTCGTGCCACATCGGCGACGAACCTGTAGCCGTGTTTCGGAATCGTCTCTATGTATATGTGATCAGGACCAGTAGCTACGAGGAATTGACGGATAGCATGAATCGCCTTGCCGAGATTGTTTTCTTCAACAACAACGTCAGGCCACACAGCCGAGAGCAGCCTCTCTTTTGTCACTAAGGTCCCGCTATTTCTCAGTAGCACGACCAGAGTCTGGAAAGCCTTCTCGGGAAGTGAATCGTTCAGCTCGCCGCTAACCCGTTCCAGGCGATGTTCAACGACGTCCAGCCGAAATTCACCAAACTCGTAAATCTCAGACTTTTCTCGCGACATAGTTCACCTACTCGTGGAATCAGAACGGAACAGAAACGTCACTCGAACCGAAATACATGCTCCACCATTTTTGTCAGAATCAAAACCGTTCGAATACCTAGAGCTTCTGTAGCGTTCCGCTAGCTTAGCGCGGGTCGCAGGCGAAAGAAAGCATTTCAAAGGTGTAAAACAATGGGCCTGAGAAAACGGAGTCATGACGTCCGTTCTCCGCGACGCGGGTCTTTAACCAAATAAAATAGAAAGGAGAAAAAAGCGATGAAAAAAGAAATCTCAAGAATCAAACTCACTCTATTGATCGGTACGGCCTTCGTCCTTATCGGAAGCCTAACCGCAAACGCTCAAACCCCGACACCGACTCCGGTATCCGCACCGACCGGACCGCCGGTCGTGTTGGGAAGTGGGATCAGCGATTACACGCAGTTTTGGCCGGGCCAGGCTGTGCAGGTTGCCCGTTGGGCACGGTTTCCACGCCGCGATTCCGTGCCCGCCCCTAGCGCTGGCTGGCATTATCATCCAGGCTATTCCTATTACGTCGTCGTACAAGGGACGCTTACCGTGGAGGACGGATGCGGTGGGATCACGAAATACCGAGCGGGACAAGCTTTCGAGAAAAGCGATGGTCGGATCCACAGAGGTTATGTTGTCGACGACCCTGCCACCCCGGAAAATGAGGGGGAAATAGATGAATACGAGTACCAAACGTTCATTAACCCTCCCGGAAGGCCGCTAGCCGTTAATGTTTTGCCGCGCGAAACTCACGGACAGGTTATGAATCCATGCGGTCCGGCAAGAAATGTCGATGAATGTAGGGAATACTGGGAAAGATTCAACTTTCCATCAACGTTCGCAAATCAGGGAGCATGCGTTGCCTACGTTAATAACCGACGGAGGGTCACGCTGTTAGTACCGGAGGATCCGCTTTCATAGCGAAAATAGACACGTTTTCGCTGATAGGAAACAGCCGTCTGCGTAAAGCGGACGGCTGTTTAATTTGTCGCCGAAGCTATCTTCGGCGTCTAGGGCGACGGATTCACGTCTTGAACATCGAGATTCGTCATATCCCGGGCGTTGTTCTCGATGAACTCGCGCCGCTCGCGGACACCGGCCGGCTATTTCTTCTTGCGCTTGCGGCCGCCGACGGAGACGGTTTCGAAGAGCTTGAGGTGCAGGGCATTGCCGACGATCTCGGGCTGGAAAAATTTAAGCCTGGTGGCGACGTTGATGCCCGGCAGAATGGCGCGGCATCTATCCGCCAGTTATGAGGTTGGTGATCACGGGAAACGCATCGGCGAGACGCGGCGGGCTGGTCGGTTCGACGGCGATGATGTCGAATTCGCGGCTGTAGTTAAGGTAAACGGCTGACGGCTTGCCCATCAAGTTGTAGATGTTTCGGTTGAGCAGTATCACGTACGCCGGGCTGATCGTCACATGCACGCGCTTTCTCGCCGCCTCATTGGATCCGCCGCGAAATCTTTCAAATTGTCTATCCATATCGTTTCAGGTTTAAAACGTCGGTATTATAGATAGCACACCGTTGCATCCACGGTCAAGGCCTCTTTGTCGCTCACCTGCGCGGCCGAAAATTTTTCCGTTTCGCAGGCGCTTTGTCGGATTCGCCCGTTTTATCGATTTAAAGCGATCACGATGAAAAACGCTGTCCACTCGTTTGTAAAAGGTGCGGTTTTGATCATAAAAGTTGCCGTTTTGATCGTGAAAGGTGCGGTTTTGATCACAAAGTTGCCGTCTTGATCGTAAGGGAAATCGAGGCGCTATTTTCCACCGAAATATCTTAAACATCGGTGATGGATCGGTATGAAATTTACAGCGGCAGTTCGTGCGTGTTCGTGCTTATTCGTGTACTTCGTGATTACGGTTTTAAGACTGAAACCACAAAATACACGAACGGACACGAAAAGGCACGAAAACATCCTAAAAAACGATCCGAACTGACCCGGCATCTACACGTCCAGATTTTTCACATCAAGCGCATTGTTCTCGATAAACTTGCGTCGAGGTTCGACGTTGTCGCCCATGAGGACGGTGAAGAGTTGATCGGTCTCGACGGCGTCTTCTATGCGGACTTGCAGCATGGTGCGTTTGTCGGGGTCCATCGTCGTTTCCCAGAGCTGTTCGGGGTTCATTTCGCCCAGGCCCTTGTAACGCTGAATGGTAAGATCCTTCTTTGCCATTGAGGTCACGCGTTCGAGCAGATCGTATCGCTTTGAGATCGTCGCGCTGGTCCCGTTTTCGCCGAGTTCGTAGGGGCCGGGGAAATCGGCCTCGAGATTTTTCGAGAGCTCGACCGACCGTTGAAATTCGACATAGCTTGCAAGGTTCCAGTCGATAAGTACGTGGTGGCCGTTCGGGTAGGACACCATAATCTCCCACAAGCCGTGCTCCTCGTCGGACATCAGCTCGGTTGTATAACCGGGGCTGGCGATTTTGCCCTCGATCTCGGCCATAAGCTCTTCACTGTCAAACACTTTGCGAAGCTTGATATTGTTTTTGGCGAGAATGCCATCTCTGCCGGCAAAGGCATCGATTACCTTTTCGGTTAGACGCATATCGCTGGCAAGGCGGCGTGCGAGACGTTCCGAATACGTCTTGAACTCGGTTGTTTGCTCAAGCGCTTTCGAAAGCTCGCGGCCCTCGACGGTGCGGCCATCCGCCGTCACTTGCACGTCCGTAGTTGCCTGCCGCATAAGGTAGCGGAACATTCCCTTTTCGTCTTTGATGTACTCTTCTTTTTTGCCGCGTTTTACTTTGTAAAGCGGCGGCTGGGCAATGTAGACATAGCCGTTTTCGAGCAGTTGAGGCATCTGCCGGTAAAAGAATGTCAAAAGCAAGGTGCGGATGTGGCTGCCGTCGACGTCGGCATCGGTCATCAAGCAGATTTTGTGATAACGCAGCTTAGCCACATCGAAATCTTCCTTGCCGATTCCCGTGCCAAGAGCGGTGATAAGGGCTTTTATCTCTCCATGGCCGAGCATCTTGTCGAACCGCGCTTTTTCTACGTTCAGGATCTTGCCCTTGAGCGGCAGGACAGCCTGATTCTTTCGGTCGCGGCCCTGCTTGGCGGAGCCACCCGCCGAATCGCCCTCGACAATGTAGATCTCCGAAAGCGCCGGATCTTTTTCCTGGCAATCCGCCAGTTTACCCGGAAGACCAGAACCCGCCATCGCCGATTTCCGTACGATCTCACGTGCTTTTCGCGCGGCCTCCCGCGCCCGTGCCGCATCCACCGCCTTCCCAACGATCTTTTTCGCGACATTCGGATTCTGCTCGAAAAAATCGGCGAGCTTTTCGTTTAGGAACGATTCGACCGGCCCTTTCACGGGCGAATTCAGTTTGCCCTTCGTCTGCCCTTCGAACTGCGGCTGCGGGATCTTGACACTGATGATCGCAACCAAACCCTCGCGCACATCATCGCCCGACAGCGTCACTTTGGCATTCTTCGTCATGCCCGACGATTCAGCGTAGTTATTGATCGTGCGCGTGATCGCGCCGCGAAAGCCCGACAAGTGTGTGCCGCCGTCAACGGTGTTGATGTTGTTGGCAAATGAAAAGATCTTTTCGTCGTAGCTGTCGTTATACTGCATCGAAACCTCGATCGAGAGGTCTTCGTCGATCACCTCGAAATAGAGGGGCTCGTCGTGCAGCGGGCTCTTGTTTTTATTCAGATGCTTGACGAATTCAGCAATACCGCCCTTATAGTAAAACTCGTGTGATTTGTCACCCTCGTCCCGCTCGTCCTTAATAAAAATGCGGATGCCCTTGTTCAAAAACGCCTTTTCGCGGAGGCGTTCAGATAGTTTTTCAAAGCTGTATGTCGTCGTCTCAAAGATGCTGGAATCGGGCCGGAAGGTGATCTTCGTCCCGCGTTTTGACGTTGTTCCGGTTTGCTTCAGCGATGCGACGGGAATGCCCGCCTCGAACTCCATTTCGTGCGTCTTGCCGTCACGCCAGATCTCGAGCCGGAGGTATTCGCTCAGAAAATTTACGCAAGAGACGCCGACGCCATGCAGTCCGCCTGATACTTTATATGAGTTTGAATCGAACTTGCCGCCCGCGTGCAACACCGTTAGCACGACCTCGGCCGCCGAGCGGTTTTCCTGTTTGTGGATGTCGGTCGGGATGCCACGGCCGTTGTCGATGACCGTGATCGAATTGTCCATATGGATCGACACCTCGATCGTGTCGCAGTAACCGGCGAGCGCCTCGTCAACCGAATTGTCCACCACCTCGTAAACCAGGTGATGCAGACCGATCTCGCCGGTCGAACCGATATACATCGCCGGCCGCTTTCGCACCGCATCACGGCCCTCAAGCACGGTAATCGCGTCTGCTCCGTATTCTGTCTTTGCTTTAGCCAATTTTGTGTAACCTCAGTTAGTGTTCAGAGTTCAGGCGTCAGCTTGCATTTCGTCGGCCGACGAAAGATAAAAGCTTGAACTCTCAACGGTAAAAATGTACTTCGAAATATGACTATAGAGTAAGAAAAATCGCCGCTGAAACAACGAACTAGTGTAGCACTTTTGGGCGAAAATTAACAGTATGGAAAGGCAAGAAAAACTAATGATTTAGGCGTCTTCGGCCATGCCATCATTAATGCCGAAAACCCTCGCCCGGCTGCCGAATTTTTCGACGAAACTTTCTTTCGACGTGGTCGCGAAAGTCTGGGTTTTTCCCTCAAGAAATTCGAGCAATTGGCCGATGCGTTTGTAGTCTAATTCGGCGTCGATATCGTCGAGCAAAAACAGCGGATATTCGCCTAGCCGGGCGTGGTAGACGGCTATATTGGCGAGCTGCAAAACGAGCAAAGCCGAGCGCTGCTGACCGGCCGAGCCGAATTTTCTGAGTTCGCGATTATCAAAGAGTATTTCGAGGTCGTCCCGATGCGGCCCCACGAGCGAATGGCCGGCGATCACCTCGGCCTGTACGCGAAGCTTGAGGCGTTCCACGATCAAATTTTCGTAATCGCTCAAATCGCCTTTTCCCTCGATAGACGAAACGTAACGTATCGAAATTTCCTCGCTCGCAAACAAACGCTTTTGCAGCATTTCGTTTAGCCGCTCGACGATCCGCGTGCGGCCGTGGTGAATGCGCGTCGCAAGTGCGGAAAGCTGCTCGTTCCATGGCGTGAGGATTTCGGCTGTCTTGTCGAGCGGCATCTCCTGATCGCGCACCGTTTGCAACAACGCATTTTTCTGCTTGATCACGCGGCCGAAGTCCGAAAATGTCTGCACGAATGGCGGCGACAGCGAGACGATCGCATCATCCAGAAAACGCCGCCTCGATTCGGGGTGCCCGCGGACGATCTCAAGCGCGTCTGAATTAAAAACAACGGCGTGCAGCTCGCCCAGATAACTGCGCAGCGTCGCCTTTTTGCCGTTCACGCTCAGTGACTTCGTGTTAGCCTGCAACGCCACCTGCAGATCGTGACGAATCTCTTCCGATTGCCGTACGCGGCCGCGTACGATGGCCAGATCGCCGTCAAATTTGATCGCCTCCTCCAGCCTCGAGGTCCGAAAGGACTTTGTGGTCGCGAGCAAATAGACCGCCTCCAACCAGTTGGTTTTCCCCTGGCCGTTATCGCCCAAAAGTATGTTCAGACCGGATTCGAGAGGGATTAAACCCGACAGGTTGCGAAACTTCGAAACCTCGATCGATTCGAGCAGCATTCTCGGAGGATTCTAACATCTTCGATCATTCACGCTTCGTTATGGCTCGCCTATTTTTTGTGACAATTTTTGGAACTTAATTAGATTTCAATCGTGATTACCAGATTCCAATCCATTTTCTGGATTTGATTCACATTAGACATTTAATAAGAGTAATGGATGTTAAACATCCTTTTACGCTGAAACCTCGCTCTGTCTAGCACTACAAATATGCGAATCATCTCGGTAATCGCCCTTGCGCTTGCTCTATCTACCGCCTGCTTTGCTCAACAGGCGCTCAAACGTGGCGATGCCGCTCCAGCTTTCGACGGTCAGCTCCCCGACGGGCAAATGCTAACGTCGGCCGACTTTCAGGGCAAGATTGTCCTCGTCACGTTCTGGTCGACCCGTTGTCAAATCTGCCACGAAGAAATTCCAAAACTCAATCAGGTCGCCGACCGTTACAGAGGTCAGGATGTCGTATTCGTCGCCGTTACGATGGACAATCAGGCAAAGGTCGAGGCGTTCGTTCGCAAAAACCCTTTTCACTTTAGCCTTTTGCCAAACAGCTTCGGCGTTATGCTAAAGTACGCCGACCGCGATGCACGGGGCAACATAAATATGGGCTTCCCGGCACATTTTATAATCGACCGAAAAGGCGCGATCGCGGCCCGCTCGTTCGGCTGGGACAAATCGAATCAGCTTGATTCCGAAATCGCTAAGCTGCTTGCTTCAGAATAATTTCTCTCGCAAAGCCGCGTTTGTTTCGTCCACTCTGTGGTTCCCGGCCGTTCCGTAACGTGCAGCCGGGATTTTTCATCGAGGAAAATCCATGTGTTTCGACACGCGGAATGCTCGGCGTTGGAAAGCCGGAAGTTGTCCGGCCCAGCCGGTTTGAGTTATCCTTTCTCATTGCGGCGTCCGGATTTCGATCCCGCGCCGCAATTCGCCCTTTCTTACGTGCGGGCTTCCGCATGGGACCCAACCGCACGCGGAACGGAGAGGTAGCCTAATTGGTAAGGCAGTAGTCTTGAAAACTACCGCGGGAAACCGCTTGCAGGTTCGAGTCCTGTCCTCTCCGCCATTCGATTTTAGATTTTCGACTTTAGATTGTGGATTGCGAGGCGTTCTTTCCTAACTGCGCTGCATTTCAGCGCGAGCGCCCTTAAATTATTAATCTTGCGTGTAGGCTGAAATCTGGTGTAACTTTGTCTACAGGTAACTGAATGACTGTTCATTCAGTGACCATCACGTTATGCCAAGGCCTTCACTATCCGCAGCCACTGCCCGAGCAGCCATACCCGATAAGCGCGAGGCAATTTTGCGGGCGGCGGCCAAAGTGTTTGCCCGCAAAGGATTTTTTAGTTCAAAGGTGGCGGATGTCGCTGGCGAAGCCGGCATCGCGGACGGCACTGTTTATCTCTACTTCAAAAGCAAAGACGAGATACTTCACTCGATTTTCGATCGGGCGATGGATGAATTCATCGTCGAGGGAAAAAAAGAGCTGGCCGCGCTTTCAAACCCAGTTGATCGACTTCGCCGAATAGCCGAGCTGCATTTGGAGCGTCTCGGCACCGATCGAGATTTGGCGATCGTCTTTCAGGTCGAGCTGCGCGGATCCATAAAGTTTATGCAGGAATTTTCGGCCGCAGGATTTGCCGAGTATCTTGACATCATCCGCCAGACGATCGATGACGGACAGCGAAAAGGATTTTTCCGCACGGATATCAAGCCGGTCGTGGCCGCGAAAATGCTTTACGGGGCCCTAGACGAGATGGTGACGAATTGGATTCTCTCTAAAAAGCAATACGCGCTTGCACCAATGGCTGATGAGGTGTTGAAAGTTTTTCTTGGAGGTCTGCTAAAGAAATGACCGAGAGCGTCGCCAATTCGCCCCCAATGGCACGCCGGCAGATCGGCCGCGGAACGCCGCTTTTAACTGACGAGCCGCGAACGCTCGCCGAGCTTTTTCGCCGCGCGGCCGAGCGGCACAATAGGCCGGACGCTCTCAACTACAAACGCGGCGGCGAGTGGCAAAAGATATCTTCGAACGAGATGCTCACGCGGGCCGAGTGCATCGCGGCCGGGCTATATTCATTAGGTTTGCGGCGAGAGGACAAAGCGGCGATCCTTGCCGCAAATTCGCCCGAATGGACATTGGCCGATGCCGGCTGCCAGCTCGCCGGTGTGATCGATGTTCCGATCTACATGACCCTTGCGGGCAGCTCGGTCTGTTATATTCTCAACGATTCCCAAACTCGCGTGCTGTTCGTAGAGAATAGAGATGTGTATGACCGCATTGCGGAGATATTCCCCAAGTGCGCGAACCTCGAACAGCTGATCTTTTTTGATATTTCGAATGTCGATCTCAACTACGCCATCTCGCTGGCCGCGCTCGAAGCGAAAGGTGCAAAGTTGATCGAAGAAAATCCCGATCTCGTCCGCTCGTTGTATGAAGATCTCGAACCGAACGATGTCGCAACGCTGATCTACACCAGCGGCACCACAGGCGAGCCGAAGGGCGTGATGCTGTCGCACGCCAACATCATCTCAAACGTGATCGACTGCGGCGAGAAATACACCTTCTGCAACGAGGACGTCCCGCTGTCGGTGCTGCCACTTTCCCACGTCTTCGAGCGGTCGGCGATGTATCTCTACATCTGTAGCGGAATGTCTGTGCAATACGCGGAATCGATCGACAAAGTGCCGGACAATCTACGCGAGGTGCGGCCGACAATTTTCATCGGCGTGCCGCGAATTTTCGAAAAGGTTTACGCTAAGGCGAAATTAAAGGCGGCAGAGAATGGCGGGCTGAAGGAAAAGATTTTCGACTGGGCGATCGATGTCGCCCGCGAACATGCGATGATAGTCGAACGCGGCGAAACCGTTTCGTTCATGCTCGGCGTGAAACACGCTATCGCGGATCGGCTGGTTTACCGGAAACTTCGCGACTTTTTCGGCGGCCGTCTCCGCTGCTGCATCACGGGCGGTGCCGCGCTTTCGGACGATATTTTTCTTATTTTCACCGGCGCCGGCATCAACATAATGCAGGGTTACGGCCTTACGGAAACGTCGCCGGTAATTTCTTCCAACAATCCTCTCGATATCAAGCTTGGCACGGTAGGCAAGCCAATACGAAACGTGCAAGTCCGCGTCGCGGCCGATGGCGAGATCGAGGTCAAAGGTCCGGGCGTGATGCTCGGCTATTACAATAAGGACCAGGCGACGCGTGAGGCATTTACCAACGACGGTTATTTCCGAACAGGCGATATCGGCGAGCTCGACGGCGAAGGCTTTCTAAAAATCACCGACCGCAAAAAAGAGCTTTTCAAAACATCCGGCGGCAAATACATCGCTCCGACACCGATCGAGGCCAAGATCCGAGCGTCACGTTTTGTTAATCAGGCCGTCCTCGTCGGCAACGAGCGCAAATTCCCCGCCGCACTCATAGTCCCGAGTTTTGAAATGCTCGCCTCATACGCAAAACTGAAACATCTGGATCTTAAAACGCCACACGATTTCTGCGCG
>JBHENZ010000325.1:0-3543 GCA_046261815.1 Pyrinomonadaceae bacterium
CATTGTAGGTACGTTCCGATTCCTGCCAAAATACCAAATTTCGCCCGCTTCTGCTAAACTCTCGGAAAAACTCGACTTGCTTTAGCTCCACACCTTTTTCGAACGGGGAATAACCAAACCGATGGCTGAAAATGAAACAAATCGAATACCGCCAGACGATTACGAGCGGGAGCTTGAAACCGACCTTGACGATAAGACGGCGGACCGGGATACCGGAATGGCGCTTCATACGAAGATTCTTATCGGTCTCGCGGTCGGCGTGATCGGCGGCCTTGCAGTTAACTGGTCGCTCGGCGGTGCGCATCCGAATGTCGTCTGGATCGTATCCAATATCACACAGCCGGTCGGAACCGTTTTTCTGAATCTGCTGTTGATGATCGTGGTGCCGCTTGTCTTCGCATCGTTGGTCGGTGGTGTCGCGGGGATCGGTGACATCCGCAAGCTGGGCCGTATTGGCATCAAGTCGTTCGCCTATTGTCTGATCATCTCGGCGATCTCCGTTTTTATCGGCCTCGTGCTGGCGAATACGATCCGGCCGGGGGAAAGAGTTAATCCGGAGGTTGCGGCTCAGCTTAAGGAGAAATATAGCAGCCGGGCCACGAGCGAACGCGAAAACCAAAGCAAGGCAGCGGCGGTGGGAAAGGATGACTCAGTGTTGATGCAGGTCGTTAAAGCGATCGTACCGACCAATGTAATTTATTCGGTTAGCGGTGTCGATGTCGAAAATCCCGCCAATCCAAAGAAGGTTCCGCCGAATTTAATACAGATAATGTTCTTCGCGTTGATCATCGGTATCTCGATCACGCTGATGCCTGCATCCATTTCGGCGCCCTTTGTCGGCTTGATGGCATCGGTCTTTGCGATCACGTCGAAGATAATCGATATCATCATGAAGTTCGCTCCATATGCTGTGGCGTGCCTCATCTTCAACAACATCGCGCAGTTCGGCCTTGATCTATTGCAGTCGCTCGCGTGGTTTGTAATAACAGTGTTGCTCGGTCTTAGCATCCACTTCTTCGGGGTCTATTCATTATCCGTTTACTTCTTGTCGAGGATAAATCCTCTCGAGTTTTTCAGGCGTGTGCGGACCGTCATCGTCACTGCTTTCTCGACCTCGTCTTCGAATGCAACGCTGCCTACGGCCTTGCGCGTCTCGCATGAGAATTTGGGCGTGCCGAAGGAGATCAATAGCTTTGTGCTCACGGTCGGCGCGACGGCGAACCAAAACGGAACGGCGCTTTACGAAGGCGTGACGGTGCTGTTTATCGCGCAGCTTGCAGGTATCGAATTAACGCTGGGCACGCAGCTGCTCGTCGTGCTTTACGCCATTATCGGCGGCATCGGAACGGCAGGCGTACCGTCGGGTTCGATACCGTTCATTATCGGCATCCTCGCAATGATCGGAATCGATCCGGCGCTCATCGCGATTATCCTCGGCGTAGACCGGATCCTCGACATGTGTCGCACGACGCTGAACGTCGTCGGCGATCTTACCGCCGCGACATTTGTCGCACGGAGCGAGGGCTTCGAGCTGTTAAAGACGAGGGGAAATGTTGGAATTGGATAGATTTTCGACGTAAGATTGAGGAATTATGACAAGCGTTAATACCATCCCCAAAATCGAACGTCCGCCTCGAAGGCTTGGATTCAAGGTCGATGACTATTACAAGATGATCGACCTCGGAATGATCGGATTATGGGAAATCGGAAATTATTGACGGGGAAATTGTAGAAAAATGGACAATTGGTGAGAGGCATGCGGCCATAGTCAATCTCGCTAGTCAGCCGTATTCTTGAGTAATACGCGGATCTTCGAATCTTGAAGTGACAGATTATTTATCATGTTTCCCATAGGTGACGACAATACTGACCGGACGATAACACCGATCGTGAACTATGTGTTCATCGGTCTCAATATTTTGGTTTTTGTGCTGCTGCAGCAACTTGGCAGCAATGATGCTTTTACCTACGGCTCATCGCTCGTCCCGGCGGAGGTGACGACAGGCGTCGACATAACGTCGGCTCGGGTAATTACAGACGCCGCGAGCGGGCAAAGCGCGACGATCGAACACCAGCCGGCACCGCTGTCGATTTATTTTAACTTCCTGAGCTCGATGTTTATGCACGGCGGCATCGCGCATATCTTCGGCAACATGCTGTTCTTGTTCGTTTTCGGGGACAATCTCGAAAATCTGCTCGGTCACATTCGCTTTGCTGCGTTCTACATCGTGTGCGGCTTGGCCGCGGCGTTTGCGCAGATTTTTAGGGATAGCGGTTCGATCATTCCGATGCTCGGCGCATCAGGGGCGATCTCCGGTGTGCTTGGAGGCTACGTGCTGCTTTTCCCGCAACGGCGGGTGCGGGCGATAATCTTTAGTTTTCTGACCGAAGTTCCCGCCTTCCTCGCCATCGGCCTATGGATAGTTTACCAATTGGTTCTCGGTTATCTCACGCCCGCCGGCACCGGCGGCGTTGCCTACGCCGCCCACATCGGCGGCTTCATCGCGGGCCTGGCGTTGATCAAAATCTTTGCGATCGGCCGACGGATCTAAGTTTTCAAACGGAAGCGCCCGTCGCGTCGTGAAAAGTTAGGATTGTAGAACGGGTCGCCCTCAAAGTATGTCGACCAACGCCGACGGAAACGTTCCGCCTCCGCTTTGGTCGATTGAGAGGGCGAATCGGCTTCTTCGCCGCTTCTCGTCTCAAGCATCGAATGGGGATCCAGCACGATCCGCAAATCTCGCTCGCGCAGTCGGAGGCATAAATCGGCATCAAAGAATTGACCCGGGAAATTCTCAGCGTCGAAACCCGTGACCGATTCGAAAATTTCTCGCCGCGTGGCCAGGCAAAGAATTGAAACAGCGGAGAAATTACTGGTCAGCACATTCCGGCCGATATTTCCGCCGGCGTATCGATGAAAGCCGTCATGAGCGATGCTGACAATCTCTTTCGTCCCTACTATCAACCCCGTGCCAACGACGGCATCTTGACGATTCAAGACTTTCGGACCGACGGCGCCAATGTTTTTAGCCATTGCAATTTGGGCTAACTCGGTTAGCCAGTCCGCATTGGCGGGCTCGAGGCCGGCACGAATAAAACAAATGATCTCTCCGGTCGAAGCCGTCGCGGCTTTGTTGAGGCTTTCCGCCAGGTTCGCTGCGGCAACGGTGCAAATGGCTATTTCGCAGTTCGTATACGAGGTTTGAGCGGCCAAAAGTTCGGCGGTCCGACCTCCAATTGCTTCGTCCTTCGCATACACGATCAAACTGACTTTCGCCGTCGCAGGCAGCCGGTAGCGAACGCGATGCAGATTGCGAATGCTGCGCTCGACCTCGGCCTCGACGCCGATTCTGGCAAAATGCTCACGAATCGCGACGCGTGCACGCTCGTGAGCATAAGGTTTTTCGTCGGGAGAAAAAGCAACGGAACCGCGGATCGCGCGCCAGTGGTAAAGAATTTTAGGAATGTGGCGGATTTGGTCTTCGCGGATATTTTCGAGCACGCGGAGGGCAAGGTCGTAATCTTGGCTTCCCTCGAGACCGA
>JBHENZ010000326.1:0-4133 GCA_046261815.1 Pyrinomonadaceae bacterium
CTGCCGGGCCTGGGCAAAGGCGGCGAAAGCGCTTTTGCTGACAGCGTCGGGCAGATCGTCGAGCTCGATCTGGCGACCCGAGGCGATTATCACGGCACGCTCGACGGCGTTTTCTAGTTCGCGGACGTTGCCGGGCCATTCGTAATTGACAAGCGCGCGTAAAGCGCTCTTCGATATACCGGAGACAAAACGGCCGGTTTTTTCCTTGTAGCGTTCGAGAAAATGAAAGACGAGCGGATGGATATCCTCGATGCGCTCGCGTAGCGGCGGAAGCCTAACCGGGAAAACGAATAGGCGGTAATAAAGATCTTTTCGAAAGGCGCCGTCCTCGACGGCCTTTTCAAGATCGACGTTGGTAGCCACGATCACGCGGACGTCCGATTTTATGACGTCGCTCCCACCGATACGAGTGAACTCGCCGTCCTGCAGCACCCGAAGCAGGCGAACCTGCGCCTGCATCGACATTTCGCCGATCTCGTCGAGAAAAAGCGTGCCGCCATTTGCCTCTTCAAAGCGGCCGAGGCGTAGTGCGCGTGCATCGGTGAACGAGCCTTTTTCGTGGCCGAACAGCTCGGATTCGAGAAGAGTTTCGGGAATCGCTCCGCAATTGATCTTGATATACGGCCCGTCTTCGCGACCCGAGTTAAAGTGAATAAGATTAGCGAGCAGTTCCTTCCCGGTGCCGGACTCGCCCTCGATCAGCACGGTCGTGCTTGTGCCGGCTACGTTCAGGGCAAGCTCAATCGCACGCCGAATGGGTGCCGCGTTCCCGATGATCTCGCTCTCGCGCTCGTAAAGCTCGGTTTTCAATCGCATCACTTCAGCCGAAAGCTGGTCGCGCTCAAGTGCGGTGCCGACTTGATCGGCAATTCCTTCGACCAGTGCTATGTCGTGATCGGCAAACGCAATTTCTCGACCCCACACGAAGCCCAAAAGACCAAATGCCTGCCCGCCGACGCGGACGGGCGCGACAAGTGCAGCCTTGCCGCCGAGCTGTGCGTTGAAAATAGCTCGAAGCGGGGCGGGCAATTGCTTATCGATGAGCTGAACCGTTTTTCCTTCGCGAAGAATGTCGACCACGGCCGGAAACATCTCGACGTCGATCGATCCGCGGTGCTCCTCTATCATTCTTAGCACCAAATTCGGCTCAACGCCCTCGCCCGGTCGGAACGAGGCAAGGGAGATGCGATTTCCGGCTTTATCAAGTACGCCGAGCGCTCCGTAATCAGCGCCGACAAGACCGACGGCACGGTCGAGCACGCCGGCTGACGCCTCGTTGAAATCCGAATGCGAGTTAAGCGTATTTGCAATCTCGAGAAGTGCGTTCGTCCGTTTCGTTTCCTGCTCTTGCGCGACGTAGAGGCTCGTGTACTGATAGCCGATCGCAAGCTGGCGGGCAATAGATTCGAGAAATTCGGTCTCGCCGTCAAGCCACTCGCGCGGCCCGCGCGTGTCGTGAAGGCCGAGCAGGCTGAGCACTTTTCCATTCAGGCTGATTGGGACGATAAGCAGCGAACGCGTTTCGAGCGCTTTGGCAAAAAATCTTAAGGTCGAATCCTTTGCGCTGGCCGTATCGCTGATACGGATCGGTTTCGAAAGGTCGAAACGCTCCCCAAGCTTTTCCGCGTCGATCGGAATTTTTGTGCCGAGGCTTGAAGGAATCGAATCGTCGCGTCGCCATTCGTGGCTGATGGCCAATTCCCGCTCACCCTCCAGACGAAGCAGATCGCATCGATCGGCCTGCATCATCCGGCCGATCTCGGACACGACTACATTCAGAAATCGCTCCAAGCCTATATTTACTGGCAGATCACGTGCAAGGCGACCGATAATCGCCTCCCGCGCTTCGTACATCCGTATTTTTCGCTCTAAGGGGAGCTCGCGGCCAGCTTCAAGGGCGATTTTCATATTTCGCTATTTGAATCGAAAGAATAACTTTATCGTGCGAGGAATTAATCCTGATGTCAAGTTGATACACTTTTCCCTTAAGTTGTGTATTCAAGACACAGCGAAGGCCGCTTGCGATGGGAAGCGGCCTCGAAATTAGTTTCGCGTTTTCTTTTACAGGCTAACGAGCGAAGTATCTATTCAAGACAGGCTTTAGTTCATCGAAATCGACCGGCTTGCTCAGCAATGCATTGCAGCCGGCTTCGATAGCACTCCCACGAACGCACTCGCTTTGAGCCGTCAAGGCAATGATCGGAAGCTTTCGAAACTCTTTCTGTGCCCTAATTCGTTTGGCAGCCGTCAATCCATCCATCAATGGCATCGCAATATCCATTAATACTAAATCGGGAACCTGTCGCTTAACCGCCTCGATCGCCTCGTAACCGTTCGTCGCTTCGGTAACGTCAAACCCCGAGTCTTCTAATAAATACTTTATAAATTCCCGGCTGTCGTCATAATCTTCGACAACCAAAACCATTCCTCGCATACAACCCCAATTGACCTTAAATCAAACATTTCGTAACCTTTTCGTCCGCTTTGTTACGCTATATCTTTGTTACGCTATATATTGTATGGCTAGGCAACTAGGGTGCCAACGAGTTTAACTGGGCGTTAAATGTTCCCTGGATTTGTCGGCTTCGTGACGGGCTTCGGTTTCATCGCGTCCGGCGTCGGGGGTTTCGCCGGAATCTGATTGGTTGCTGGTGTAGACGCGGACGAATTGGTGTCTTGTCCAGGCTTTCTCTCATCCTTCTTAACGGTCGTGAAATCTATTCGTTTCTTTCCGGCCTGGGCATCTGAAAGCAGTTCGGTCGCCCGAGAGTTTTCAGGGTCGAGCTCGAGAGCCTTTTTAAGCGGGGCGATTGCCTCGGAATAGCGAGCCAATTTGATCATTATCGCACCGAGTTCGGTTTGGTATTCAGTATCGTCCGGGTAGAGTTTGACGGCCTCTTTCAGCGATTTGGCCGCTTCTTCGTCCTCATTCAGCTTGTTTTGAGCTCGACCAAGATTGAAATGCGCGACATGATCTTCCTCGTTGGCTTTTAGAATTTTTTTATAGGCATCGACCGCTTTTTCGAACGATATTTCGGATTTCGTCATCTCCTTTTCCGATTTCTTGCCTTTTCCAGTCGGTTTCGGCTCGGGCGAACTACCGTCGATCTCGCCGGTTCGGTCTCTGACCTCTATCAATGCATATGCAATTCCCAGCTTGAAATGCGCCTCCGCAAGGTCAGGATCGAGCCTTATGGCCTGATTTAACGCATCGATGGCCATCTCGGTTTGGCCGGTTTCGAGTAGACTGTTTCCCGCGGCGAGAGCGGAAACCGAATCGGTAAATTTAGGCGGCGGCGTTTTTTCGCCCGCCGGTTGTCCCGCGACAACAGAATTGGCCGGAGCGTTCGCATTCCCTTCATCGCTGCCGCAAGCAGCGATGAAAACAGAAAGAAGTAAAATCAAAATGATCAATGAAAACCGACGCATAAAATTGCTAAGAGGCTCCAATTCGTGCCGGAAAATCATCCTGGTGGGAAGACGAACTGGCGGCCGGCGAGAAGATGAACATGCAAATGAAAAACGGTCTGGCCGCCATCGGAATTTGTATTTATAACGATGCGGAAACCCGCATCTGAAAATTTCTTTTCGCGGGCGATCGAGGCGGCGGCGAGCAAAAGATGTCCCAACGTGTCGAGATCGGTTTTTTGCGCTGCGGCAAGCGAATCGATATGATCTCGCGGAACGATCAAAATGTGCGTCGGCGCCTGTGGGCTGAGGTCATTAAATGCAAGGCAAACTTCGTCCTCGAAAATTTTCGTTGATTGAATTTCGCCCGCAGCGATCTTACAAAAAATGCAGTCTTCCCGGCTCATTTTGTGGAAATACCATTAAATCACATGAGGCCGCGAAACACGCAACCCTCCCGTCGGATCAAAATCACGCGACAAGATCGACCCGCTCAGACGCCTGCGCGGTAATGCGTTCGACGGTTGCGCCCACTGATTGAAGTTTTTGAACTATACTTTCGTAACCGCGGTCGATGTGGTACACGCGATCGATCAAGGTCTCACCGTCGGCGGAAAGCGCGGCCAATACGAGGGAAGCCGAGGCGCGAAGATCCGAAGCAATTATCGGAGCTCCATTGAGGCGCGTGGCACCGCGAACGACTGCGGAATTGCCCGCGATGCGAA
>JBHENZ010000327.1:0-9145 GCA_046261815.1 Pyrinomonadaceae bacterium
GAGCGGTGGCTGCGGCTCGAGCTGAAGCTGATGGCCGACGTCGCGCTCGTGGGGTTCCCGAACGTCGGCAAGAGCACGTTGATCAGCGTGATCTCGGCAGCCCGGCCGAAGATCGCGAACTATCCGTTCACCACACTCGAGCCGAACCTCGGCGTCGTCGATCTCGGCGATTATCGAACGTTCGTGGTCGCCGATATTCCGGGTTTGATCGAAGGAGCCTCGAAAGGTGCGGGCCTTGGCGACCGGTTTTTGAGACACGTCGAGCGAACGAAACTGATTCTGCATCTTGTAGACGTTTCGTCGATCTCCGGCCGCGATCCGGTTGACGATTACGAGATAATCAACCGCGAGCTTCTCAATTACGACGCCGATCTAGCTCGCCGCCCTCAGATTGTAGTTGCAACCAAGATCGATGCTCTCGACGACCCAGGGCGTGTCGAAAAATTGCGAACCCGTGCCCGACAAGACGGGCGCGAGTTTTTCGCGATATCGTCGGTGGCTAATCTGGGAACGAAAGAGCTTGTTTTGAAAGTCGCGAGCCGGCTGGATAAGGTCGTTGCCGAATCGGCGATCCGGTAATAAATGATGAGGCTTGCTTTCTATGGCGGTTCGTTCGATCCGCCGCACAACGGACACATTGTGATCGCGAAGACGGTCCTTGGCAAATTTGCGTTCGACCGATTTACTTTCATCCCGGCCTTTCACGCTCCGCACAAGCCCGATCGCAAACCAACCTCCGCTTTTCATCGTAATGCGATGCTCGTCCTCGCCACAAGCGAAGATGCTTCGATTGAGGTCTCGTCGATGGAGCTCGAACTTCCGTCGCGTCCATACACGGTCGAAACTCTCGCCGAACTGCAGCGGCAATTTCCCGATGATGAAATCTATTTCGTGATGGGCGCCGATTCATGGCAGGACATTCAAACATGGCGGGAGTGGGAAAAGGTGTTAATGATGACGAATCACATCGTCGTTTCGCGGCCCGGCTATACGATCGCGATCGATCACATTCCCGAAACGATTCATTCACGCATCCACGATTGCCGCGGAATGTCGATGCGCGATATTCGAGACAAATTCGCTGGGAAATTTTCGGCGGGCACGATAAAGCGAATCTACTTGACCGACATTGTAAACATCGACATTTCAGCAAGCGAAATCCGGAAAGCGATTCTTTCCGGTGACGCGCGCTGGCGCGATGACGTGCCCGACGCGGTTGCAAAATACATCGAAAAATATCAGATTTATCAGTAATGGAAGAAATACAGGAAAAGTCGCTTCACCGCGAAACCAGAAAGGTCGAGATCGCCGATGCATACACGTCCTTCGCCGAGCTCGATCCACCCGTCAGGCTCGCTATCGGGTGCGCGAGCGATAAGAAAGCCGTCGATATGGTCGCCCTCGATTTGCGCGAGATCGCAAGTTTTACCGAATTTTTTATTATCGCCAGCGGCACGAACCAGCGGCAGGTGCAGGCCATCGCCGACGAGGTCACCGAGCGGCTGAAAAAGGACCTCGGCACTCGCGTCGTTCGCGTCGAAGGTTACTCAACAGCCGAATGGGTGCTGCTCGATTACGGCGATTTTGTCGTCCACATCTTCGATCGCGGCGCCCGCGGCTTCTACGACCTCGAACGTCTGTGGCACGACGCCCGCCGCGTCGCCCTTCCCGAAGAATTAGTCCGGTAAACTTCGGTTCGCCGAGCCCGCATAATCGACCGTCGAGGTCAGGCTTATATAGTCTGTCCTTAGCAAAGCTTTCGATACCGAAAAAGGCATTCACAGCCTACAGGGATCGACTAAACTAAAGTTCGTCGGACTTTATGAACTTTCGATTCGTCTGGGTCGGCAAGACCAGGGATAAAAACTGGAAGGCGCTCGAGGATGAATATTACGGGCGTCTTTCGCATTTTATAAAAAGTGAAGTTATTGAAATTAAGGAAGTTAGGGGCACCGGAGCAGTAGAATTGGAAGGCAAACGAATTCTGGAAAAACTGAATCAAAAGAGTTTCGTCGTCGCCCTGGACGTCAGCGGGCGATCGATCGGCTCGGAAAAGCTGGCCAGTGAAATTGAGCAGTGGCAGATAAGAGGTCTTAAAGAGATTTCGTTCGTCATCGGCGGTCCGGCAGGTCTGTCAACCGAAATTGACGAAAAAGCGGATTTTAGTTTATCCTTGTCGTTTCTGACATTTACGCATGAAATGGCTCGTGTCGTCTTGTTAGAGCAGCTTTACCGGGCATTCACGATTATCAAGGGGTTTCCTTATCAGAAATGAACAAAACCGAATTGAAAAAGATCAGAGAGCGGCTGATAAACGAAAAATCGCTGCTGGTCGAGAAATTAAATGGTAACGATCTGTCGGTCGACGATGCCGAAACGCCCGACCCGGTCGATCTGGCCGTGCGTAATTATTCTAAAAATGTGATGCTGGCCGTTTCGGAGAATGAAAGCCGCCAGCTGACGTTGATCGATGAAGCTCTGCTTCGAATCGAAGATGCGGAATACGGCACGTGTCAAAACTGTGAAGAAAAGATCAATCCCAAACGCCTGGCCGCAATCCCTTGGGCCAGATATTGCCTTAACTGTCAGGAGCTTGTCGAACGAGGAATGCTCGATGTAGAAGCATAAAAAGGTGGTGACAATTCGTCACCATTTATTATTTTCGCTAATGCTTAGGCTTCTCACCGATACGATCCTCTCCGCCGTTTACCCCCATACGTGCCGAACTTGCAACGCAGAAGTAAATCGAATTTTCGACGGCGTTAGCTGCCCTAGCTGCTGGGACGCGACTCGCATTTTTGACGGCGCCGAACCGAAATGCCTGAAGTGTGGAGCACTTGATGAACTGCAACCTAAGGAACGCAGCCATTGCCCGCACTGCAAAGTCCAGCATTACGACACTGCACGCTCGACCGGCGTTTACCAAAATGCAGTCGCTGGTGCAGTTCTTTTTCTAAAGGAGAAACCTCACATCGGTCAAAGGATCAGCAGAGCGTTTGTCGAAGCGGCCTGGCGCGAAATCGATTCGCGCGCCGATTTGATCGTACCGGTGCCGCTTTCGAAACGCCGCCAGCGGGAACGCGGTCACAACCAGGCAGAAGTTCTGGCCCGGCTGATTTCTTCTGAACTCAAAATCAAGCTCGATCGGGGCAGCCTTATTCGATCAAGACACACGCCGGTGCATCGAGCCGGAATGGATGGAAAGGCACGCGAGAAAACAGTCGCGAAGGCTTTTGAGGTCGCTCGCCCAAAGCTGATTGTGGGAAAACGCATCGTACTGATCGACGACGTTTTTACCTCCGGCGCGACCGTCTCGCATTGCGCACGCGTGCTAAAAGAAAACGGCGCGTCGAGAGTAGATGTTTTCACTCTCGCACGCGCCGTGCTTCAGTAATTGACCGAAACTTCCGTCTACGGCACGTCGTACCGCGGAATCGGTAGATCGCCGGGCACGCCCCACGCCGGGTAGTAAACCTGGCCCGAAGACGTTCCGATCACGTACCAGATGCCGCTCGACGGCCGCCAGACCGCAATGTCGTCCGACCCATCGCCGTCATAATCGCCGACCACGGGCACATCATCCGCAATTCCCCAAACAGCGAACTTGAATCCGCCGTGCGCAAGTCGGATAAACCACTGCCCGGTTGACGGCCGGTAAATGCCAAAATCGCTGGTCCCGTCGCCATCGAAATCGCCGGGATTCGGAATATCGCCGGAGACGCCGTAGCGAACCGCCAAAAACTGCCCGTTCGAGCTCAAGCTCACGTACCAGAATCCGTCCGATGGCCGCCAAACCGCAATATCGTGGTATCCGTCGCCGTCATAATCGCCTGGAACCGGCACGTCGTTCACTATGCCCCAGGATTTTGTTAATGTCTGGCCTGAAGCCGACCGCCGAACGTACCACGTGCTGGCTGAAGCCCTGAAAACAGCCAAGTCGGCCATGCCGTCGCCGTCGTAGTCGGCCGGCGCCGGAACGTCTCCGGGGTTGCCGAACGGGACGATGTTATAACTCGCCTGGCCACTCGCGAGATAGTAAAAGGTCGAAGTGCTCGGCCGGTAGACGGCGATATCTGTTTGGCCGTCGCCGTCGTAATCTTCCGCGACCGGCACGTCGCCACTGATCCCGAAATTACGCGAGAAAAAATTTCCGTTCGAACTGTTACGGACATACCACGTTCCGTTCGACGGTCGAAAAACCGCCAAGTCTGTCGAAAGATCGCCATCGAAATCCGAATTAGCGGGTCTCTTTCCCAGAATGCGGTCGACCGTGCCCGAAAAAAGGCCGGTAAAATAAAGTTCGCCATTCTCATCCTCGCCGAACGATGAAATGAACCTATTCGTATCCGTCAACCTGGTGTTCTGCCCGTTCAGAAATTGGAAAATTTCGCCCGTGCAGTAATCGGCGTAAATGTAAGCTCCAATTGGCACGGCACGTTGTCGGCCGCGATAAACATTGCCGCCCGTCACCGAGCAGCGGCTTTCGCCCGGAGCGCTCGAATATTCGTAAACCGGGAAAACGTAACCTGCCATGTTGCACGCCGCCGGGCCTAGGCCGGTGCACCGACTGCCTTCCCAGACGCGCCACCCGTAATTCCCACCCTTTGTGATAATGTCGATTTCCTCGATAAAATCCTGCCCGACGTCGCCTACCCACAATTGATTTGTGCCGCCCCGGTCAAACGAGAATCGGTACGGATTGCGCATGCCATACGCCCAAATCTCGTCGCGTCCTGTTGCGCTGACAAACGGATTATCCGACGGAATATTGTAAGCTGGCGTTTGCGTTAGGGGCGTATTGATGTCGAGTCGCAAGAACTTTCCGAGGAGGCTTTCGAGATTCTGCGCGTTGTTGTCCGGATCGTTTCCGCCTCCGCCGTCTCCCGTACCGAGATAGAGATAGCCATCCGGTCCAAAGGCGATCGTCCCGCCGTTGTGGTTCTGATTCGTCGGATGTGGAATCGTGATGATGACGCGCACGGCGTTTTGATTCGCCACGTTCGGATCGCTGGCGGATGCGGCGTATTCGGCGATTTCGAGCGAGCCATCCGATTGCCTGGTGTAATAGATAAAGAAGCGCCCGTTCGAGGCGTATTGCGGATGGAACGCCAGGCCCAGCAGACCCCGTTCCGAACCGGTCTGGCTCACCACCGACGACACGTTCAAAAAGTCCGTCGGCGTTCTCGATCCAGGCTGAACTACCTTAATAATCCCGCGTTGCTGGACGATGAAAAGCCGATAGCTGCCGTCTTTAGCATTTGTTACGTACAATGGCAGGCTCAAACCGGTAATATAGTCGGTTTGTATCCTTAGCGGCGCCGGTCCTTGCGAAAACGCCGCTGATGTGAGGATCGCACCCGCAAGCGCGACGAAAACCAACAATTTGCAGAACTTCATCCTTCCCCCTCTAAATTTCCTGGCAGGCAGATACTCTTAGATATAGTCGTTCACACTTAGACGTTGGATTCGCCGCCCGCGGTCTTAATTAGTTTTTTAAGCAAGCATCCGCAAAACGCGAAAAAATGAGCCGGATGTGAGGACATAAGGAATTGTACCGAGTGACAATCGGCAATTGCAAACGATTTACACTCAGTATCGGACTTTCGCTATTCCGAACTCGGCGGTCCGACCGCGAGCCAGACAGGAATTTATACTCTTAACAGGCAGGAATTACACTCATATCTGACGTTATACGTAACGAGGTTCGCCGAAAATTTGCGCAAATACTAAAAAAAGGAGCGGCCGATGTCGCTCCGTGCAAGTTTTTGAGCGCGATTTTCCTCGCTGCTACCACTCGATGTATATTCCCTTACACTCGCCGTTTTTCCATTTTCCAATACAAATGAACCTGGCCGTTTCAGCTCCACCCTGGACCTTCATCGGTAATATCAGCCGTTTCCCCCGAACCGAATTAGGATCTATTTCCCACGCGCCCGGCGCCACCATTTTGCTAACGGCGTTCAGCTCGACGGCCGGTGACGCGCCAGTCACGCTTCCGACCGAAATCACCGCGTCTGCCTGAGCGGGGGCCGGACGACGCTCATTTTGAGCATTTGCGGTCCCTACAAAAAGGAACATGGCCACTGCCAACGCGGAAGGGACCAGACCTAGTAGTTGACGTTTCATAATCCTCTCCTTTCTCGTACTCGTGCACGAGCGCCTAAGGCGATATCACATCGTCCCACTAGTGTCAATGACCTATTGCGTGCTGGCTCCTAATTTAAGCTGTAAAGATTCTTTTACGCTTCTTAATATGTGTCGTCCTTGCGGCGGGTGTGCGTGAATTCTTCCAAACAAATCAGCTTTTACAGCCGATATCGCACTCTCCCGCGATTCTGGATTTGTTCTGCTTGCGCATCCGTTTGCAGCCGAAGCGTGACGTCGGCGGTCATCGACAGATCGGATGTTTTTCCGATACTAAGAGCGGCAAAACCGGCGGCGGCGATCATAGCAGCATTGTCCGTGGAAAGTTGCAGGGACGGAAAGTAAACCGGAATTTTCAGACTTTTAGCCAGATCGGCTGCCGCCGAACGCAGTGCACCATTGCACGCGACGCCGCCGGCGACGATAAACGTTTGCGGCGACAGCTCGATTGCCGCTCGCTCCAACTTTTCCAAAAGAAAGCTCACGACCGCTCGCTGAAAGCTTGCCGCAAGATCGCGGATCTCCGATCCCGGCTCACTGCCATTTTCTAATTTTGCGATGTTGTTTTCCTTGATGTAACGCGCGACCGCCGTTTTCAGGCCGCTAAAGCTAAAATCGGGCCGGCCATCGGAAATCTTCGGTTTCGTAAATTTAATCGCATTATCATCGCCACTGGCAGCGAGCCGTTCGATGATCGGCCCGCCCGGATAACCTAGTCCCAGCATCTTGGCCACCTTGTCGAACGCCTCGCCGGCCGCATCGTCACGCGTGCGCGAATAAATCTCGTATCGGCCGGCCTCGGGCACGTGAAACAAATTTGTGTGGCCGCCCGAGACGATCAACGCCAGCACCGGATATTTAATCGGCGGGTTTTCGAAAACGACCGAATATACGTGGCCTTCGATGTGATTGACGCCGACAAAAGGAATTCCGAGACCGTACGCGAGCGCCTTTGCGTAGCAGACGCCTACCAGCAAGGCTCCCACCAGACCCGGCCCTTGAGTCACAGCAACAGCATCGATTCTTTTGAGAGTGACGCCCGCGTCAGTCAGCGCTTTGTCAACGATCGGCCCAATCTTGTCGAGGTGCTCGCGCGATGCAAGCTCCGGAACGACGCCTCCGAACGCTTTGTGCAAATTTATCTGCGATGCGATGACCGACGACAAGATTTCGCGGCCGTCGCGTACTACGGCTGCTGCAGTCTCATCGCACGAAGTCTCGATCCCGAGTATTATCACCTTGAAAATTCTATCGCTGCGCAGGGTGCAATCGCAAAAACCTAAGCCCCCGACGAGCAAAAGAAAAACGCTCTTTGTATGAAGAGCGTTTTTCCCTTGTCGCCGGCGACCTTTGGGTCTTTAGCAACCTGATTATTACTTTTTCCCCTTGTTCTTTACCCCCTTGCGCTTCGTAATAATCAATCTCAAACTCGAACCCAACCTCGAAAAGTTAGCGACCGGCCTCGCGTTCTACCTGAGCTGGGGATTGCAGGCCGCCGTCCGTTACCGAGCTAAACAATCCGGTCAAAAAAATGATCGCGGCGATTACAATAAAGGCGAGCAAACTCAGCAATGCCCAATGGACTCCTCGAAAAGATTTAGCCGTGTCTTCCCGCACGACTTTCTCTTCACCGTTAAGATTAATTGCCTGGTTTGCCATATTGGTTCGCTAAGGACTTTGCAAAATAGTTTTAGCAACAAGATTTTAGCAACAAGCGTGCCAATCTTCGAAACCTATGGTCTACAACGCAGCGGTAGCGATTTTAGGTTGTCGCACGAGCAATTTTGCTTCGTTTCAGTACACGGCGACCGTGGACCGATTTTCATCGATGACGCTGTTTCCGGCGCGATTTTTCAATCGTCCGGGGGGACATTTTCATCAACCCGCCGGGTGCCTCACAACCTTTTGCACGCCGCACTCAAATTGGCTAATATCGTTGGCGGAACGCTCAACCGATTAAAGTTTTCGAATACATGAGAAAATATGCTTGATAGAAAGCGACTAGTGGTGCCGGCCGCAGCGCGAGGCCGATAAATCTTCGCGGCCGCGAACGCCTCACCCCAAAGTAGATTTGTGGTACGAATTCAGCTTGCCTCGGCCGTCGCCGTGCCATGGTGCAGCTTTACGGCAGGGATTGATCAAGTATTTGCGGCTCTAACGCAGTGCTGGTGTGGAAGGGCGAAACCCTTCCGTTAGTTCGCAACCATCTAGCGGCTCCGCCGCCCGCCCAGACGAAAAATGGGAGTCAACAACCAGTCTTTAATGACCGACGCCGAAATCCATAATTTCGGCGTCGAAATTATTTGCACACAGCTCGAAAAAGACGGCTGGGCGATCGAGTGGGCCGACGGGCTGGCTGATATCCTCACCCAGCCGCAGATCATTGCGGAAAAAAACGGCGAGCTCGCATTCTTCATCGTTCGCACGGCAGTGTATCCATCGCGTGGCCGATTCGAAGAAGGCCAGGGAGTTTTCGAAACTCTGGTGCGTCATGCGGCCGAGCATAAAGCGAGTTGTTTTTTCGCGAGCGTCGGCATCGCAAACTCCGAGGGAAGCACGGAGAATGAGATGTCGTTGGCAAAAAAAGGCGTGCGGTTCAACGTCGAATTCGACGGACTTGTCAAAATGGAGCTTCCGTCGACAGGCGCGTCTGTGATGTAAGGGAAGATTTTATTGTCGATACGAAAAGATTTGTCTATAATCGAAAACAATCCTATTTAAGAAGGAAATTTTTCTCGAACAGGGGTGAATTTAATGGCAGATAACAACAAGTGCGAGCACGCGGCGTGCATATGTGCGGTCGGCGATGACGAAAATTATTGCGGCGATCATTGCGAGGCGGCGGCAGGCGCTGATATTACGGAGATTAGCTGCGACTGTGGCCATCCGGGCTGCAGCAGCTGATCGCGAACGATACTCAAACGCTAAATAAGAAGGCTCGGCACATAAAAGTTGCCGAGCCTTTTCAACCAAGCTCGCCACATATTATACAGTCCTAGCG